>NZ_PIRQ01000009.1 GCF_003048535.1 Campylobacter concisus
ACTTTTAGTTTTATTTATTAGTTTGTCTAATCTATTATAAATTATAAAATAATAGACTGGCTCAATCGATCACTTGTTTAGATTTCAAAGATTGACTAATAGTTTAACAATTGTAAGTTAAAAGAACTTTCTGCTCTGCGTTTTGCAAAACAGAAAGTGAAGTATATAGAAGTGATGCTTAAATGCAGATAAAAATCAGGCTAATTTTTTAAAAACCCATAAAGAAATTTTGAAGTCCAACTTTTCCATTAAATATAATATCTTTTTTGTTTGGATCATATTTAAATTCACTTATTACTTTTTTGTCCTCTTCTTTAAAATATCCAGCAGATACCAAAGTAGGCTCAACAAAAGCTACTTCTGGTACTAATGTATCAAAAAAATTCGTCAGACTTTCATCGACACTTATTTTTCCACTAAGAGATAATTTATCAAAAATTTCTGACTGATTTGTTCCCTTTTTAAAGCCATTTACTGCTGCATCCAAATTTAGCTTTAAAGTCTTATCTCCTTTCTTAAAGCTTAATGTATCTATTTTTATACTTGGATTCTTTTCTAAGATTTGATCTATTATCTCATCAAAATTTAATCCAGCTAAAACATTATAATTTTCTTCATTATTTAAATTATTAAGCTTGTCTAATACATTATTTAATGCAGGCACATTGATATTTGCGATTTTGCTATCAAAGACAAAATCTGTATATTTTACTTTATCAACTGCTACTATACCTATTTTTATAACATCGTCTGATCTTCCAAGATCATTTGAGATTTCAAATTTTGAGTCATACTTAAAGTCATCTATCAAGATATTACTTATATCATTAGATGCGAAAGACACCCTTTTAAATTTAACTTTTGCCAAATAAGGTACAAGCTGACTCTCTAAAATTTTTGAAAACTTAACCGGCTCTTTATAACTTGAGTCAATATAAAATCCTTCGATATTTAGATCAACTTTGTTGTACTCGCTAAAATCTTTCAAAGCAATCTTATCTGCTTCAACCTTTAAGCTGTTTATACTATCTTTTGAATCAAGCGTCATACCAATCTTTATATCTTTTGTATTAAATGCAGTTTTTTGCTTATCATTAAATTCAATATTGCTAAATTTAATATCCACATCTTTATCGCCAGTTAAACTAACTTTTGTTTTAATTGTTGCAATGACATTTGAACCCATGAATGTTGCGATAATGTTTTTAATCATATCGTTTTGAATAGAAATTTTTGAGTCTATTTCAAAGCCATCTATAAAAGCAAGCACTGTATGAGAAATTTCATTTTCTACTTTAAAAACCAAATCCTCATTTACATTTTTACCAAATATATTTTCCAAAAGATCTTTTGAAACACTAAAATCAAATGATCCTTTTGAGCCAAAAAAACCTTTTTTGTAATTGTTATTAGAAATTTTAAAGCCCTTAATATTGTTTAGATCATTCACTATCCTTTGATAGTTTTTCTCTACCTCATTTGAAGCAAAATAAACCGCTCCAATGGCCACCACGATAACTACGATTAAAGCAGATATCACTTTTTTCATGCTTTTCTCCTTTTTGTAATATGTTGTAAAAAAAACCAAATTCCAAGCAACAAACAAACCATGGCAATAGGCATAATATATCCATGCTCGCCAAGATAGTCGCTTGCACCTACAAAATAATCACCCGCTTTAAAGCTGGCAAATCCGATAATGACCGCCCAAAGCACTGACGAGATCAAATTGATAATGCTAAATTTATAAAATGAATACTTCGTAAGTCCAAGCGCGATAGGAACCAAAGTTTTGACGCCGTAGATAAATTTTTTGATAAATATTATCTTATCGCCGTGTTTTTTGGCCAAAATTCCTGCATAAGCAAGCTTTCTTTTATGATTTCTGATATAAGGCATAAGTGAGTTTTTATTAAATCTTGCGACATAAAAAATTAGTGTGTCGCCGATTGTATTTGCCACGGCAGCGACGATTATACTAAGAGTGATGTCCATCTTGCCAGCAAAACTTAAAATTCCAGCGGCGATTAATGCAACCATACCGCCACCAAGGCTGTAAAAAAACAATATAATATAGCCGTATGTTGAAACTGAGTTTATAATATCTTGCATTAATCTCCTAAAAGTTTAGATGCTGAGGCTATTAGCTGTTCATAGGCATAGCCACTTTGCTTTAAAATTTCTTCTCTTGCACTGATGACTGCTCCACCAAAGCTAACTCCCGCAAAAAACCCATCATTTGCGGCATATGCGTAGATGTCACTTGAAAATTTAAAATCGCTTACTTTACTGTAATTGCGTCCAATGTCACCAAAAGCTACTGATAGCTTTGTATCAAGCGTGATCTTGGCATCCTTAATATCATGGATAATACTATCTTTAAATATAAAAAGCACAAGCGAACTATCTTCATAACCAAGCTGTATACCGATGCTGCCGCCACTTATGCTAACTGGTAAAATTTCACTTGGCGAGTTAATGTTGCCAACAACCATGATGCCATCTCCGCCCATGCCACCAACGACAAAACCGACCTTTTTAACACTTGGAAAGATGATCGTCGCTTTTGACTGCTCGATTAGCTCTTTTATAGGAGTGTTTCTAGCGCCTCTCATAGTTGTTATAAACGAGTTTGCCGAATCTAGCACGAGCTCCTCGCTGGCAAAGCCAAGTGAGAAAAATAATAAAATTGAAAAAAGAAATTTCATATTTTGCCGTTATTTTGCAAAATCAACAGCACGAGTCTCTCTGATGACACTTACTTTTATCTCACCAGGATACTGCACCTTGCTCTCGATCTCTTGAGCTATCTCTTTTGCTACAAGCACTGCCTCGTCGTCGTTTATGAGCTTAGCATTTGCGATGACACGAATTTCACGGCCAGCATTTATCGCATAAGCTTGCTTGATACCATCTTTACTTTTTGCGATGTTTTCGATCTCTTCGACACGCTTTAAGAAGCTCTCAAGCACCTCACGCCTTGCACCTGGACGAGCTGCACTTAGTGCGTCAGCTGCGCAAACAGCCGCACTTTCTATACTTGTTGCCTCTTCGTGACCGTGGTGAGCATAGATAGCGTTGATAACTACTGAATGCTCTTTGTAGCGCTTACAAATTTCTGCTCCAAGATCAACGTGACTGCCCTCGTACTCGTGAGTTAGCGCCTTACCGATATCGTGAAGTATGCCAGCTCTTTTTGCAAGTTTCTCATCTCCGCCACACTCAGCTGCAATGATGCCAGCAAGGTGAGCTACTTCAAGGCTATGAGCCAAGGCATTTTGACCATAGCTTGCTCTAAATTTAAGCTTGCCTATTAGTTTTACGATCTCTGGATGAATTTTATTTAGACCAAGATCCATGACGATATTTTCGCCCTCTTCTTGTATACTTTGCTCAAATTCTTCAGTCACTTTTTTGTGAAGGTCTTCTATCCTTGCTGGCTGAATTCTTCCATCCTCTACCAAAAGCTCGATCACTCTTGTTGCGATCGCACGTCTGTAAAGGTTAAAGCTGCTTAGTATGATCGCATGAGGCGTGTCATCAATAATAATATCAACGCCAAGCACCATTTCAAGGGTCTTGATGTTACGTCCCTCTTTGCCAATGATCCTACCTTTTAGCTCATCGTTTTTGATATTTACGACATTTATTAGACGCTCAGCCGCAAATTCTCCAGCAAATCTTGACGTAGCCTGCGCCAAGATGTAATTAACTCTCTTTTTAGCCTCTCTTTTAGCTTCTTCTTCGTATTTTCTAACGATATGAGCGATATCCGCACGAGACTTCTCCTCAACCTTTTTAAGCACGACCTCCTTTGCCTCTTCTTCTGTTAAGCCAGCAGCGTGCTCAAGTACCCTTATCGCCTCTTCTACTTTGTTTTGATAAGTCGCTTTTAAATTTAAGCCCTCTTCGTAAGTTATCTTTGTATCTTGCTTATCTTTTTCAAAAAGCTCTTTACTTTCGTTTAAAAGCTCTTGCTCATTTAGCAAAATTTTCTCTTTTTTGGTTAGTTCATCAAATTTACTTGCATACTCTTTTTGAAGCTTTGTCGTCTTGTCATCGTATCTTTTTTTAGCCTCAAATTCAGCCTCTTGTACTGAAATTTTAGAATTTTTAAGCGTTAGCTCAGCTTCGTATTCTATTGCTTTTGCCTTTGCTTTTGCTTGTTCTAAGAAGATGTTGTAGTTTGCATCATTTATCTTTTTAGCGTATAGATACCCTGCTCCAACGCCCGCCACACCGGCTCCTAAGCCTATTAAAACCTCTATCATTTATTCCTCTTTTTATATAATTTTTATTTGGGGTTATATAAAAGTCTGCTACCGCGTCTTGTGCATTTGAAAGCACATTTTTGGTGTAAAAGTCTTTTATCTCAAGAAAAACTATCCGTTTTGGCTTAATAGGCAAAGAGTCAAAAAATCTATCATAAAATCCTTTTCCATGCCCTATCCTAGCCATAGCTCCATCAACCCCAATCGCTGGAACTACTGCCATATCAAGTCTAACATTATCCATTTTTTTGCCAGATGGCTGTCTGACGTTAAATTTATAAGTTATAAATGGCAGTCGCAATCTTACCATCTTTAAGCTAAGACCTACCATAAAAGGGGCAAAAATTTCACATTTATGTGATAAATTTCGCCTTATTTTAAGTACATCGACTTCGTAGTTAAGTGGCAAATAAAACAGTACTTTCTTAGAATTTGTAAAATTTATCAAATTTAAAAGAGTTTTCGTAGCTTTATAGTGCGAGCATTTGGCCTTAAATTTAGTAAGTTTCATCAAATTTGCTCTTGCATTTTTTCTAAATTCATTTTTTTCTAAATTAACGCTCATTTTATGCTCTTTCTTGTATAATCCTGAAATCTTATTCAAAAGGAAATTTATGACATTAAAACGAGCAATTATAACATCACTTTGCATTTTTGCATTTTTTGGATGCGGCGACGAGAACAAGCAAAAAAAAGAGCAAAATACAAGCGAACAAACGCAAGGCAAAATTTTAGATAAAAATGCCAGCAAAGATGAAAATTTAAGCAAAGACTCACTCACTCCAAAAATAAGTGAAAATGCCCAAGAAAACGAGATAAAAGAGGTAAATCTAAAGCTGCTAAGTGGAGCAACTATGCAGATTACAAAAAGAAGCAATGGCTTTGATGTAAAAGATGGCAAAAAAGCAACTCTTTACGTATTTTTCGCCACTTGGTGCCCTCCGTGCAAGGCTGAGATCCCACACTTAAACAACCTAAGCGAGAAATTTAAAAACGAACTAGATATCGTTGGTGTGCTACTTGAAGACAAAAGTGAAGATGAAGTAAAAGATTTTGCTCAAAAATATAAAATAAAATACGAAGTAGCGGTTGGCGAGGGGAATTTTTTATTTGAAAAAGCGATGGGTGGCATAAAAGGCTTGCCTGCGTCAGCACTTTTTAAAGCAAATGGCGACTACGTTCAAGGTTACATCGGTCTTGTGCCTGAAGAGATGCTTGAAAATGACATAAATAGGGCAACAAAATAATGCTTGATTTTCTAAAAAAAGGCCTTGAGAAGACTTTTGGAGCGATAAGCTCGGCTAAAAAGTCAAAAAAGATCGACAAAGAGAGCTTGGAAGAAATTTTACTAGAAGCTGACGTGGCTTACGAGATCGTGGAGGAGGTTTTATACTACTTGCCACCACAAGATGAAGTAAGTAGAGCTGATCTTAGGCGCGTTATGAGTAGCTATTTTATCTACGAAAAAGAGCGCGTGATAGAGCCAGATAAGCCATTTGTCGATCTCATCCTTGGCGTAAATGGTGCTGGCAAGACGACTACGATCGCAAAGCTTGCAAATTTATATAAAAATAATGGCAAAAGCGTCATTTTGGGCGCTTGTGATACATTTAGAGCTGGGGCTATCGAGCAGCTGCGCCAGTGGTCGCTTAGGCTAAATGTGCCAATAGTCGCCACACAGCAAGGGCATGATCCTTCGGCTGTTGCCTACGATACGATCAGCTCAGCTCTTGCAAAAGGTATCGACCGAGTCATCCTTGACACAGCCGGCAGACTTCAAAACCAGACAAATTTAGCAAACGAGCTAGAAAAGATCGTTCGAATTAGCAAAAAAGCCTATGAAAAAGCGCCCCACCGCAAAATTTTGATTCTTGATGGCACGCAAGGTAACGCCGGAGTTGCACAAGCAAAAGCATTTAACGACATCGTCTCGCTTGATGGCGTCATCATCACAAAACTTGACGGTACTGCAAAGGGCGGAGCACTATTTGGTGTGGCAAGAGAGCTTGAACTACCTATATTTTATATAGGCGTTGGCGAAAGAATGGATGATATCATCAAATTTAACCCAGATGAGTTTTTAGACGAGCTGATGGACGCTATTTTTGAGTAGAGTAAAATTTCTTAGTAAAATTTGCTTTTTTATCGCTCTTTTGGCGATTGATTTTCTTGCGTTTACTCCAAAATCTCCTACTATCATCGAAAATTCGTGGGATAAAGCAAACCATTTTTTAGCTTTTTTCATCCTTTATACACTGCTCTATCTTGGCTATCATTTTAAAATTTTAAAAAATTTAGCCCTACTTTTAGCCTTTGGCGTGCAAATAGAGCTCGTTCAGGCATTTTTACCAAACAGGAGCTTTAGCCTGCTTGACATCGTGGCTGACATGATCGGAGCGGCTTTTGGAGTGATAGTAGTTGAAATTTTAAAAAGGATAATTTATGGCAAAAGCAAAGCCAGTTTTTGAGTGTCAAGCCTGCGGAAACCAGCAGAGTAAATGGCTAGGTAAATGCCCACAATGTGGGGCTTGGGATAGCTTTGTCGAGCTTAGTCAAACAGAGATAAAGATAAGCAAAGAGATAGCAAAAAGCACCGGAGTAGCCAGCAAAGCCATAAGTATAGACGAAGTTGAAATTCAAAATTTCACGAGATTTAGCACCAAAGATAGCGAGCTAGACCTCGTTCTTGGTGGTGGCGTTGTCGAAGGCTCACTTGTGCTTATAGGCGGCAGCCCGGGCATCGGTAAATCAACATTGCTTCTAAAAATTGGCTCAAATTTAGCAAAAGACGGTAAAAAAACGCTCTATGTAAGCGGCGAAGAGAGCCAAAGCCAAATAAAAATGAGAGCTGACAGGCTAAATGCGGTGGATAAAAATTTATATCTGCTAACTGAAATTTGCCTAGAGGATATCTTGCTTGAAGTGCAAAAGAGCGATTATAAAGTGCTAGTGATCGACTCCATACAAACACTTTATAGCCAAAATATAAGCTCCGCTCCTGGCTCGATCACGCAGGTTCGCGAGATCACATTTGAGCTAATGAGGCTTGCTAAGAGCCAAAATATCTGCGTTTTCATCATCGGACACATAACCAAAGAGGGTTCGATCGCAGGGCCCAGAGTGCTTGAACATATGGTCGATGTGGTGCTTTATTTCGAGGGCGACGCGAGCAGAGAGCTAAGAATTTTACGTGGGTTTAAAAACCGCTTTGGCTCGACGAGTGAGGTTGGTATATTTGAGATGAGCCAGCACGGACTGGTGAGTGCAAATGAGGTCTCGAGTAAATTTTTCACACGTGGAGGAGCGATGAGCGGCAGTGCGATCACCATCATAATGGAAGGCTCAAGAGCGCTTAGCATCGAAATTCAAGCACTTGTTTGCGAAAGCGCCTATCCAAAACGAAGCTCGACTGGCTTTGAAAGAAACCGCCTGGATATGCTGCTAGCCCTACTTGAGCGAAAGCTTGAAATTCCACTTGGACACTACGACGTCTTCATAAACGTTTCAGGTGGCGTTAAGATAAGCGAGACTGCAGCCGATCTAGCCGTCATCGCAGCGATAATCAGCAGCTTCAAAAATCGCCCTATTAGCAAGGACAGCGTCTTCATCGGTGAGCTAAGTCTAAACGGCGAGATAAGAGAAATTTTCAACCTAGATCAGCGCCTAAAAGAGGCAAAAACGCAGAAATTTAAAAATGCTATCATCCCAAACAAGCCGCTTGACACGCAAGGTCTAAAGTGCTTTTATGCCAAAGATATCACACAAGTGCTTGAGTGGATGTAAATTTATCTTGCCAGCAACTTAATATCAATACTTTGCTGGCTAAGCCATATTTTTTATCTTTTGCATAAGTCCTAGGATATCTATGCTTTTTTCTTTGAAATTTAAATTATAAAAATTCCATTCTTTGCTTATAAAATACCTATGCCTTCTTATCCACTTTAAGCTTTGCCACTTTTTCTAAAATTTCAAACATGCTCTTGCCACTATCAAATTCGCTCTTTATAAATTTATAAAGCTCTTTAAATCTCTCATCAGCTTCAAGCTTATAGGTGTGAGATTTTTTAGTAACTTGTATAGGTGTAAATTTCTTCTCTTTGGCGTTGTCTTCTTTTTCAAGATTATCTATATTCTGAACACCTTTTTCGTTTAGCTCTTTTAATATATTAACAGCATTTTTAGCATCTTCACCAGATAAAGTTATATTAAACCGCTCTTTTAGTGCATATTTAGCCCACTCCTCTTTAAACTCATCAACGCTCATATCGCTATCAAGCAGATCAATAGTCCTTGAGTTTTGCATAAATAGCAAATCGCTATCGCCACGATATTCATTTAAAAATTCATTTACAGTGTATGGGGTATCTCTTAAAATTTTTGGCTTATCATTGTCTGGTTTTGCTTGCTGACCTTGTATGTATTCAACAAATAAACCCTTGCTTTCATTTATGAAATTTTTAAGATCTGATAACTGCTCGCTTGTAAAGTTAGGATCATAACCTCTAAGCTTTCCTATGATAGTGACTTTTGCTTCATCACCCTTTGTAAAGCCAGATAGTGGATATATATGTCTATCATAAGACGCAGCTTGAGCTTTTCTATCAAGCCTTGCGTATTTAGGAAAGCTCATACCATATCCCATATCGTTACTAAGTATCTCGTTTATATCATTAAATTTAAAGCCCATCTCTCTTGCTATGTTTTCTCTTGAGAGATAGCTAGTAGTTGAGAGGTTATTAGAAATTTGCATTTTACTATCCTTAGTTTCTTTAGCTCCATTAAATCTTAATTAAAGATATCGTCTTTTCTTTAAAAAATTTTATAAAAATACGTTTTTTAAATTTATCAGAAGTAGTTAAAAGATATTAAAAAGCTTTGTAAAAATGCATAAATTTCAGACAATAATCACTGCAGCTACGGCAAATCCGCCGTCGTGAGTTATGCTAAGGCTTGCTTCTTTGATATTAAAATTTGTATAAATTCTCGGGCTAAATTTTATCTTTGGTGCGTTTCTTGCGTCTTTACTGAGCATAATGTCTAAAAAGCCACACTCTTTGCTGATGCCCACACCAAGGGCTTTGCTAGCTGCTTCTTTGGCCGCCCAAAATCCAGCCAAAGTCGCATCATTTTTTGCTAGCGCGATCTCATCATTACTAAGAAATTTTTTAAAAAAAAGCTCGCCATAACGAGCCTTTAGTCTTGAAATCCTATCTATCTTAACGATATCGATGCCTATCATTGCACCACAAAATCAGTAAAAAATATGTTTTTGATGTAGCCATCATTTAGCACTTCATTTAACTTACCCACGATCTCGTCTTTTAGCCTATCTTTGCCCTTTGCGGTACTTACTTCTTCGTAAGTTTTTGATGAAAGTGTCCTGATGATAATATCTCTTAAAAGTGCCTTTTTCTTATCAAGCTCAGGAGTTAGCAACTCATCGCTTTGCTCCATATCGATCTTAGTTTTAAGAAATCTTGAGCCATTTTCGCTAAGCAAATTTACAATAAACTGATCAAGCGGATATATCGGCCCCATATTTGAATAGTCGTTGCTACCATGCTTTGCCTTATTTTGAGCTGGCATGGACTGAGTTTGAGTCTGAGCTGGTGTTTGCGCCATATTTGCCTCTTTTGGCTCGTCAGAACTAAGCATCAAAAACGCGACTAGCCCTCCAATAACTAGTAGCAAAACAAATATCGCAATGATAATTATCATTAATGCACCATTGCCACCTTTTTTTGCTTTTTTCTCTTCAACTTCTTCAGCCATCTTTCCTCCTTTAAGTTTTGGCTATAATTATACAAAAAATTCGCAAAAATGAGAAAAAATGATACATAAGACAAATGCTGCTAGAGCTTTAGATAAGCTAAAAATTAATTATGAAATTTTAGAATATGAAGTTGATTTAAACGATCTTTCAGCCCTCCACGTAGCAGCTAGCACTAAGCAAAATATAAAGCAAATTTATAAGACTATCGTTTGTGAGTGTGAGCCTAAAAATTTCGTTGTTGCTTGCTTACAGGGCGATTTGGAGCTTGATCTAAAAGCACTTGCTCACGCGTGTGGCGCAAAACGCTGTGAACTTATAAATTTAAAAGATCTAGAAAAGATCACTGGCTACATCAGGGGTGGCTGCTCACCGCTTGCTATGAAAAAACACTTTGCAACATTTATCGATGAACGCGCAAAAGAACAAGAATACGTGTTAGTAAGCGCTGGAGTAAGAGGCAAACAAATAAAAATAGCTCCAAATGATCTTTTAAAGGCTTGCGAGGCAAGTTTTGCCAATATCGCTAGGCTAGCTCTTTAAAAACTCTATAAATTTAAACTTCTCGCCTAAAAACTCGGGCGAGAGTAGAAATTTCGCCTGTTTGGCTGCATTTTCATAGGCTTGCTTGCTACCCTTTTCAAGCACCAAAGATAAAATTTCATCCACACCAAGATCGCAAACTAAAGCCTCGTTTTGTTTTTTAAATTTAAGCATCTTAAAGCCAGCCTCAAAAAAAGCCTCTTTTACTTGCTTAAAGCAAAGACTATATGTTAGATCCGAGCTTTTAAAATATGGCTCAAGATCTGAAATTTCAAATAAAGAAAATACTTGATGGTCTTTAAAAATCCTTAGGCTAAACTCATTTTTTGGCTCAAATTCGCCGTAGTCAAAGCTTAAAAATCTCACCTTTTTTGCCACACTTGCAAGTTGGGTTGCAAATTTAGCGTAGCTAGTTGATATCTCGCCCTTTTTTATGCCAAATTTCTTTGCAAGAGCTAGCAAGTTTTGATCTGCTTTTTGCCAGTGAAATTTTAGATCACTATCCACAAAAAGCATATTTTGTCCGTCTATTACTTCACAGCTAAATGCGTCAAGTAGCTCATTTGAGATGACAAAAATTTCTTCAAATGAACACTCATTTAAATTTTTATAGTGCCTTATTTTGACATCATTGCCAAAGCGCTTTGTAAAAGTTTCAAGCTGCTTTTTTCTTAAATTTTCGTGAGGCTCGATGATAATAAACTCTAAATTTTTTAAGATCTCTGGCTCGAGTGTAAAAATTCCTTGAATAAAATCAGCTAGCATTTCACCTGAGTTTGCGCCAATCTCCACAACCTTGTAAGAGCTAGAAATTTCGCCATTTTTAAGTAGCTTTAAAAAGTAGTTTGCAAGGCAGGCGCCAAAGAGGTAGCCAACGCTTACATTTGTGTAAAAATCGCCCTTTTTGCCGATATTCACGCCAAATTTATAGTAGTTTTCATTGACCCAGATATTAAAAAACTCGCTAAATTTCATAGATCAGGTAGCTTCCAACCTCTGTAAAATGCAAACATCCTAACTGTAATGCCAGCAGCAAGCAAGAGCATAGTAAAAAATATATTGGTTAGGCCTAGATGATATAGCACAAAGTAAGCAAGCCCCACACCAAGGCTTATCGTGCCGTAAAGTCCAGTGCGTAAAAACCATGGAATTTCATTTAGCAAAATATCTCTTAAGATACCGCCACCAACGCCGTTAAAAAAGGCGATCATCATCACACCAAAGATGTTGTAGTTGTACTCAATAGCAACCATTGCTCCAACGATCGAAAAACAGATAACATCGATCGCATCGGCGAAGATGAATACAAATTTTCGCTCCAAACCTTCTCTTTTTATATGTAAATTTGCCACTCTTGAAACAATCAACATAAAAATAACAACGCTTACTGGCATATAGTGAGTGAATGAATAAACTGCCCTACCAACGAGCATATCACGCATGATACCGCCACCAAGTGCGGTCAAAAATGCAGACAAAAAGACTCCAAGCCAGTCGCACTCCTTTTTTACTGCAAATAAAAAACCGCTAAGTGCAGCTGATGCGATACCGACGTATTCGACAAAAAGTATTAAACTCATATTTTTCCCTTAAAAGGTCGCATTTTATAATGAACTCTCATAAAAAATCATTAATAATATTTTTACCATTAGTTTATTTTAGGCTATAATAACGAAAAATTTAAGGAAGGAATTTTAATGAAAAGACTATTAATCATATTTCTTGCTGGTTTATTTTTCACATCACACTTAAACGCTGATGTGATCCAAAATCAAAAGCTAAAAAATGCAATAAATATTTTAAACGCTTTTGGTGCAAGAAATTTAAAGCCAAACACTAAATTTGAAGGCATAAAAGCGATCGTTATAATCCCTGATGTAACAAAAGCAGGCGCTATCGTTACTGGCTCAAAAGGTAAAGGCGTATTTATCGCTAAAAACGATGATGGTGAATGGTCAAGCCCATTTTTTGTAAATTACACATCTGGTAGCATAGGCTTACAACTTGGTTACAGCTCAGCTGATATGATCATATTATTTAAAAATTCAGAAGCTTATGCAAATTTATTTAATGCAAAAGATACGATCAGCCTAAAAGCAGAAGCAACTGGTGGCGTTGGTAATGAAGTAGCGATCACAAGTGATTTGCCTGAAATTTCAGCATTTGCTGAGGAGCGCGGCAAGACAAGTGGTGCTTTTGTAGGCGTCAGCTTAGATGTGGCAAGGCTTAAAATAAATATACAAGATACAAATGATTACTATGAGCGAATGTATGATTTTGAAAATATCTACAACAATAGCCCAAAAGCTAGTAAATACACACTAAAATTTAAAGAAATAATCTCAAAATACTTCTTATAACTCAAATTTCTTGGCTCATTAAGTGAGTCAAGAGCTCTTTTTATTTTTACTTTTTGATTAATTTTATAGAAGTTATGGCTTAGCTTTTTGCTAAACCATAAATAGTGAAACAAAGCGTTTTTTAGGGATTGGAGAAAATTGAGTCATATACTCAAACGCTTCTTCGTAATCGCCATCTGTATATTGTGCAACTTGCTCGATAAGCTCATAAAGCTCCTCATCGTCCATAGAATCAAAACTGCCTCTATTTTCTAAAACCTCTAACAAAACGGCGTCTAATTCAAGCTCGTCGTAAGTCATTTTATTCCTTAATTTTGATTTAAAAAATGCGACACTATACCAAAACAATCTTATAAAATACTTTACTTGAAATTCGTAAGAAATTTTATGCTTTTTTTATAAGTAAAGTTGTAAAATCCTTATATTCATTATCATTTTAGTTAGGTTTTTGTGGATAATTTTGAACTATTTTATAAGCATTTTAAAGAGTTTTTGGAAGCCTTTGGGCAAAAAAGCTCAGAGTTAAAAGAACAAATTTTGCATGTACTTTTCATTAGCAACTCTCATCTAAGTGCTCAAGAAATTTCTTCAGAAATTTACAAAATACACAAGAATGAAATTTCAATGACATCAATTTACTCGTTTTTAAATTTTCTAGAAATGCATCATCTTGCAAACTGCTTTGAAGAAAATGGAGTAAAGAAATTTGAACTAAATTTAAAATCATCGCACGATCATTTGATATGTGAAATTTGTGAAAAGATAGTTGATTTTGAAGATGAGATAATAGAGCAAAGGCAAGAGCAAATTTGCAAAGAAAAAAATTTTAGCGAGCAGTCGCATACAATGATACTTTATGGTATTTGCAGTGATTGCCAAGAGAAAAATGAAAATTAAATTTTATCATTTCATTTTACTTTTTGATAATGAAAAACAAAAAAATTTCAGATTTATTTAAGCTGTGAAATAGATAATACGCAATTAAAAAAGGATGAAAATGGATATAAAAACACAAACTTTAGCACAAGTTGCAAGCTATTTTTCAATGATAGCTCACACAAACGGCAGACTAAGAGTAAGAGTTAGTCCAAAGATAAAAGAGCTAAGCAGTAGTGTAAATTTAGCTAGCTTAGATGATGTGATAGCTCAGATAAATGGTATAAAAAATGTAAAAT
The DNA here is from genome assembly GCF_003048535.1 of Campylobacter concisus. NCBI lineage: Bacteria > Pseudomonadati > Campylobacterota > Epsilonproteobacteria > Campylobacterales > Campylobacteraceae > Campylobacter > Campylobacter concisus. Next base: position 14,120 of record NZ_PIRQ01000009.1, read on the forward strand.
TTAACAAGCTAATCGGCTCTGTAACGATCGAATACGATCATGAAATTTTTCCAAAAAACCTTTGGGAGGATCTTTTAAAAGGGCAAAATTTAGAAGAGATTTCAACTAGAGTAAATGAAGTTGCAAAAGAAGTGAAATATGCTTAATGAACTTTTAAATGCATCATACACCAGCGAAAAAAACGCACTTAGTTTATATGAAAATTTAGCTTTATTTGGTGATGTTTTTAACGAGATCGCAAATATCAGAAAAAATGCGATCATCTTGATAGAAAAATTTGCAAGTACACATGATTATGAGCTTGCTTGCGAAAATGAAGCTATATTTTTGCCAGCAAAAAATAAAGAAGATGCACTGATACAAGCTTTAAACTATGAGTTAGAGCTAAATAAAATGTATGAAAAATTTTGTGAAAGCTTAGATGACGAGGAGCTAAAAGATCTATTTTTTAGACTTTGGGCTACTTCAAGCAACGAATACGTCGCCTCTTTAAAACAACGTTTAAAAGAAATTTATAGTGGCTGTGAAATAAAAAATGAGCTAAATTTAAATGAAATTTCACAAAATTTTGAGCAAAATGGCATAACAAATATTTTAGAAAACTATCAAAATGACTTTAATGAGATAACTAAAAGCTTGCAAAATATCGCAAGTGGCAAGGCTGATAAAAGCGAGTTAGCAAAGATAACTAATAATCCAAATTTCTCGTTTTTTAGCGGACTTGCGCTTGGGGCATTAGGCATTTCAGTAGTTAGCAAAAATTTTAATAAGGATGAAGAAAATGAATAATTTACAAAATCAAACAAAGAAAGGATTTAAAATGGCATTACCATTTTTAGCAGGTTTAGCAGTAGGCGGTTTAGCAATAGCTGCTTGGAATAAAAGAGATAAGATCAAAGAGTACGCTCAAGATGGCTTTGATAAGGGCAAAGAGGCTGCAAAAGATCTTTACAAAAAAGGTAAAAGTGTTGCAAAAGATGCAAAAGACTTTATAGTAAAAGAAGAGAAAAAAGCAAAACGTGGTGCTAAAAAAGTAGAAAAAGAGGCTGAAAAAGTGGTAAAGAAAACAAGAAAACCACGCGCTAAAAAGCCAGCTGCTCCAAAAGCTATCACGCCAAACGATATAGCTTAAGGATAGAGAATGCAAGAAAATAGTCTTTTTACACTTTCAAGCACAAGACTTCCATTTGATCACTTCATCAGCGGTGCTTTAATCGCTGGCATGGGTGCAGCTGCACTTGGCTTTAGCGACTATCTAAATAATAGAGCAACTAAAAAAGATGTTGCTAAAAAGATAGCAAAATACGCTGTAACTGGTGGTTTCGTAGGTGCTGTTGGCATTCATGCTTCAAATTTAATAGCACAAAAAAAATATCTAAATGCAGCAGCTTTTACAGCAGCTGGTATCGGCGGTCTTTTGATAGCAGAAAAACTAATAAAATTGGAGAGTAAATAATGAACAACCCTTACATCAACGAAGAAAACGTAGCAAGTGAAACTGCGGCTAACAATGCAGCAGCTACTCAGCCAAGCGCAATCGATAATGCAATAAACAATGCAGCTCAAAATTTGCCATTTGTACCTGAAAATTTTAATGCTGCTGGCTTTGTAAAAGGTCTAGTTTTAGGTGGTATCGCAGCTTATGTACTGACTAATCCAAAAGCGCAAGAGTGCGTATTTAAAGCGATTATCAAAGGTGGCGAGCTTATAAATGCTGGCATAGAAGAACTAAAAGAGCGTTTTGAAGATGTCAAAGCAGAACTTGACTCACAAAAATAAGATCACTCTAGCTCACAAGAGTAAAAATAGAGCAAGGTTTATTTGCGAGAGCCTAAACGCTAGAAGCGATGTTAGCGCTATCGAGGCTGCGATCTCAGAGCGAACTGATGCACTAAGTGTTCGTGTAAATAAATATGCAAAAAGCATCATTGTCGAGTTTGATAAAAGCTATGAGAAAATTTTAAACTTTATTGAAAGCTATGAATTTCCAACAAAGGCAAAAGATCCAAATTTGCCAAGCAAGGCAAATATCTATAAGGCTGCTACTGCACTTGGTATAACGCCATTTATGAGCAATAAAACTCTAAAATCAGCCGTGACTCTTTACGCCACAGCTCCAAATTTAATAGAAGGTGCAAAAGAGCTAAGGCATGAGGGCGTTACTTCAAAAGTACTTGAGGCAACTGCCATTGGTACTAGCCTAGCAATGGGTGATCATTTGGCAGCAAATAGCACAAATTTGATGATAAATATCGGCGAATATATGGAAGAAAGTGCTAGCCACAGAAGTGATGATCTCATCAAAGAGCTAGCAAAACCAAATATCGAAGAAGTCTGGGTCGAGAGAAATTTAAATGGTGAAAAGACGCTTGAAAAAGTAAAAACCGAAAATTTAAAAAAAGGTGATATCGTAGTAGTAGGAGCTGGTGAGACGATAGGCGTTGATGGTTATATCGTTGAAGGTAACGCCGATGTAAATCAAGTCTCAATGACAGGAGAGGCTGAGCCTATACCAAAAGCTAGAGGCGACCGTGTTATAAGTGGCACCGTGGTTGATGAAGGTAGGATAAAAATTTGGGCTGAAAATGTAGGTAGTGATACAGCAACAGCTAGGATCAAAGAGTACATACAAACTTCACTCAATGAAAAATCAGCCATTGGTGTAAAAGCATTAAAACTAGCTGATAAACTTGTGCCTGTTACGCTCTCGCTTGCTGGACTTTCATACATTATAAATAAAAATATGAATAGTGTTGCTAGCGTACTTCAAGCGGACTACTCTTGCGCATTAAAGCTTGCTACACCAGTTGCTTTTAAATCAAGTATCTCAAAAGCTGGCAGAAATGGCATTCTTGTAAAAGGCGCAAAGGCGATCGAAGCTTTAAGCTCAGTTGATACTTTTGTATTTGACAAGACCGGCACTCTGACACATGGACGCCTAAGCGTAGTTGAAATTTACTCATTTAAAGAAGGCTTTTCTCAAAATGATATATTAAATTTAACTGCAAGTGCCGAGGAGCACTACTTTCATCCAGTAGCCGAAGCAATAGTTGAAGCTGCAAATAAGCGTGGTTTCCACCATATTCATCACGATGAAGTTGAATTTATCGTAGCTCACGGCGTAAAAACTGCGATGCACGGCAAAGAGGTAGTTATCGGCAGCAGGCACTTTTTAGAAGATGATGAGATGATAAGTTTTAAAGCTCATGAAGCTTTAATAAGCAAAGCATTAAATAGCGGACTAACCTTACTCTATGTAGGATATGATAAAGAGCTAGTCGGCGTCATCGCTATGAAAGATGATATGAGAGAAAACGCAAAAGATATGGTTAAAAAGCTAAGAAGCCTTGGCGTAAAAGAGGTCGTCATGCTAAGTGGTGATATCAAAAGCAAGGCTGAAGAGGTAGCACGTGAGCTTGGACTTGATAGGGTCTATGCGGAGTGCTTACCAACAGATAAAGCAGCTATCATCGAAGAGCTAAAGAGTGAGGGCAAAAAAGTAGCCTTTGTGGGAGATGGCATAAATGATGCCCCAAGCCTAACTAAAGCAAATGTGGGTATAAGCATGCACAAAGGTGCTGATATAGCTAAAGCAACGGCTGATATAAGTCTTTTAAAAGATGATATCATGAGCGTAGCTCTCGTAAAAGAGCTTGCAAATAAAACAATGGATTTAATTAGCTCAAATTTCCGCTCAACCGTTGGCGTAAACACAGCTATACTAAGTGCTGCGACACTTGGCATGTTAAATCCAATAGCAACTGCCATGCTTCATAATGGCACAACGATTTGGCTTTTATTAAATTCAATGAAGGGCGTAAAATTCAAATCAAAATAAATTTGAAAGGGTAGATGGTGCTTGATAGTTTTTTAAATTTTTTAAACGGCAAAATGGACGTAGCCAACGACTTTTTATATGGATATTTTTTAGTCATTATTCTTGTGGCTACGGGAATTTATTTTAGTTATTTGACTCGTTTTGTGCAGTTTAGGATGTTTTTTGAGGCTTGCAGAGTCTTAGTAGAAAAAAAGGACAAGTATAATAAGCACCATTTAACGCCATTTCAAGCACTTATGATCTCGACTGCTTCGCGTGTTGGCATAGGTAATATCGCTGGAATTTCAGCTGCTATCGTCTCGGGCGGTCCGGGTGCTCTTTTTTGGATGTGCTTGATGGCATTTTTAGGATCAGCTTCAGCTTTTATAGAGAGTACGTTAGCGCAAATTTATAAGACAAAAGACGTTTTTGGGTTTAAAGGCGGTCCAGCTTATTACATCAAAAATGGTCTTGGTATAAAATGGCTGGCTTCGCTTTTTGCGGTAATTCTCATCATCACCTACGCATACGGCTTTAACGGACTTCAAAGCTATACAATGACATCAGCTTTTGAAATTTACTACGACAAAGCTGGTAGCAACGTTAGCTTTGCGCAAAGCGGACTACCTATTGGTATCGGCCTTATTCTTACTGCATTTGCGGCAGTTATGTTTTTTAGCAAAAGCCACATCATAGGTAAAGTAAGCTCATACATCGTGCCGTTCATGGCACTTGCCTACATCTCGCTAGCACTTATTGCTATCGTTTTAAATTTCAAAGAAATTCCTGATGTTGTTAAGATGATTTTAGAAAATGCCTTTGATTTTAAAGCGATATTTGGCGGATTTGCCGGCAGCGTGATCGTAATAGGCATCAAAAGAGGCCTTTTCTCAAACGAAGCTGGCATGGGTTCAGCTCCAAACGCAGCAGCTGCAGCACATACTAGCCACCCAGTAAAACAAGGCCTGGTTCAAGCAATGGCAGTCTTTATAGACATGACGATATGTATCGCCTCTGGTATGATCGTGCTATTTTCACAGGCCTATCTTACGAAACAAACTGGCTCAAGTGGCGAGGTGCTAACAGCACTTCCTCTCGTTCAAGCCGCAATGAAAGAGTATTTTGGTGAATTTGGAGTTCATTTTACCACTCTTGCAGTCGTACTTTTTGCCATCACTTCGCTTATTGGCAACTACTACTACGCTCAGGCAAATATGAAATTTTTAACCAAAAACCACAAGCTTACATTGCTATTTAAGATAACAGCTGTCGTTATGATATTTATTGGTGCTCAGATGAATTTAAAACTCGCTTGGAATATCGCTGATATCACAATGGCTGCAATGGCAACTATCAACATCATCGCTATATTCTTACTTTCAAAAGTAGTGATAATAGCAGTCAAAGACTACGAAGCTCAAAGAAAAGCTGGGCAAAATCCAGAATTTGACCCAGAAAGTCTTGGTATCAAAAATACAAGTTGCTGGAATAAAAACTAAATGGAGAAGAATTTGAAAAACGAAACAAAAATAAGTGGTAAACTACTTGATATAAACACTCATAGACAAGTATCAAAAGTCGGTATGGGCATCACTTTAGCCTCAGTTTGCTTAAGTGCCCTTTTTATGAAAAGAAATAAAAGCATTAAGAAATTTCATGTTGCTTCAGGCATTGCATTTACCTGCTTTGCTCTTTATCATGCTGGGCTTTATGATAATGGAATCTTCAAAAAAATGATAATAAAAGCAAAAAATGAGGTAAAAAAGGCATAAAATGACACTTAGCGACGCAGAAATTCTAAGCTATATAAACGAAGATATACCTTACTTTGATCTTACTACGTCGCTTCAAAATATCGATAAAAATGCCTTACTTGAAATTTATTCACGCGATGAAATTTGTGTTAGCTGCGTTGATGTAGCCGCTAGCATCGCGAGGTTACTTTCATGCGAAAGTCAAATTTTTGTGCAAAATTCTCAAATTTGCAAGGCTGGCGATGTGATCATAAAAATTTATGGAAACTATGAAAACGTGCATAAGGCTTGGAAGTTAGCTCAAGTCGCACTAGAATATGCCAGTGCCATCGCAACTTATACAAATAAAATGGTAAATGCCACAAAGTACGTCAATGAAAAATGTGAAGTGTTGGCAACTAGAAAGAGTTTTCCGTTTGCTAAGAAATTTTGCGTAAAAGCCGTACTTGAAGGCGGTGGTGGCATCCATAGGCTTGGGCTTAGCGATAGTATTTTATTTTTTAAAAACCACATGAAAGCCTACGGTAGCTTTGATAAATTTTTATCGCATTTGCCAGAGTTTAAAGCAAAAATGGCTGAGCGAAAAGTATGCATTGAAGCTGAAAATTTAGACGAAGCAAATAAGCTTTTAAAAGTAAACTGCGACGTCGTGCAGTGCGATAAATTTAGTCCAGAGCTCATCGAAAATGTACTCTCTTTAAGAGATGAGATTTCGCCAAATACCATTATCCTAGCAGCTGGTGGTATAAATTTATCAAATGTAAAAGAATACGCAAAAGCCGATGCGATAGTAACGTCAGCTATGTATTCAAAAGGCGTTGCTGATATCAGCACCAGACTTGAGATTTTATAAATTTTTACAATGACCGATATAGCAAAACATCTATCAAAGTTAAAAATTTACAGAAAATGCATTTTGGCTCTGGAATTTGAACGATACGCAACAAAAAATTAACATTTTTTATTTCAAATTTATCTCATAGCTACAAGCAAAAATACAAACTAATAAAGTTAAATTTTCTAATTTGTTTTCTCTAAAAAATAATAACACTTATATTTCGCTTTACACCACGCACATAAAACTCAATCAAATTTTTAAATTTACAAACAAGCAAATCACGCTTTTAAATTCAGCAACAAATGATAACGAGTGAGTAAGATTTATAATTTGCCTAGAAATTTTCAAATTCCAGGCAAATTTAAGTCAAGCCTACCTTCTAACGACATGCAAAAACTGCATATGTTTGCGGTATTGCTCGATTACGTCGTTTATCAGCGTGGCCTCGCTCCAACCAAGCACGTCGTAGTCTTGACCGCCCTCTTTTAGATATACCTCGGCTCTGTAATAAAGATCGTCGCCATCAAGCTCTCTGGTGTAGTCCGGGCTATGGCTTTTGGTGAGATATACGCCGTATCTAAAATCCATCTCATCGCCAAGTCCGACGTTTAAATTTACGAAATTTTCACCCTTTACGACATTTGCCTCAAGGCCGTTTTTGGCAAATTCATCTTTTAGCTCGTTAAAAGCCTTTAGCACGACTTCGTTTAGAAATTTACTGCCGTCTTTTTTGCTAGGTAGCGTGATGATCGCGCTTAGTCGCTCTTGCCAAGGCTTTGAAAGATCGCTAAGAGGCATGTTGTTAAAGTTATTTGTCTCTTTTTTGGTTATATCCACGCGCAGTGCCTTAAATAGCCCGTAAATGGCGCCAAGTAGCACGATAGCAAACGGCAACGCCGTAGTTATCGTAAGTGCTTGAAGCGAGCCAAGACCGCCGGCAAGCATCAAAAATGCTGCCACGACGCCCACCGTAACGCCCCAAAAGACCTTTTGCCAAACCGGCGTATCGTCCTTGCCGTTTGAGCAAAGCATGTTCATCACGATCGCCGCTGAGTCGGCCGAAGTGACGAAAAATATGACGATCATAAAGACTGCGATCGTGCTTAGCACGCCTGAAAAGCTAAATTTCTCCAAAAACATAAAAAGCGCCGAAGCCGAGTCGGAATTTACGGTCGTCGCAAGCTCGCTAAAGCCACTTTGCACAAGCGCGATCGCCGAGTTGCCAAAAAAGCTCATCCAAGCAAAGGTAAAGCCAGTTGGCACGAGAAGCACGCCGATGACAAATTCTCTGATCGTCCTGCCTTTTGAAATTTTAGCGATAAAAAGCCCCACAAACGGCGACCAAGATAGCCACCAAGCCCAGTATAGCAGCGTCCAACCGCCAAGCCAGCTCTCGTTTTGCCTCTCGTAGGCGTAGAGGTTAAAAGTGTTTGAGATGAGCGTAGAGACGTAGTCGCCGCTGTTTTGCACAAACGACTTTAGAAGCTGCGTCGTATCGCCCAAAAATAGTATCAAAAACATAAAACATATAGCTAGCGCGATATTTGAGTTTGATAAAATTTTAATGCCCTTATCAACGCCGCTAGCCGCTGATATGGTCGCTGCAAAACAAAGCACTATTAGAAGCGTGATGTGCATAGTCGGCAGCCCAAAAACGTGCGTAAGGCCAGCATTTACCTGAAGTACGCCGTATCCTAGCGATGTCGCCACGCCAAAAAGGGTAGCTACGACGGCAAATGTATCGATGGCGCTACCTATCTTGCCATAAATTTTATCGCCGATGATCGGATAAAATGCCGATCTAAGCGTGAGTGGCAAGCCGTGCCTATACGAGAAAAAGGCTAGAATTAGCGCTACGATAGCATAGACCGACCATGCGCCCATGCCCCAGTGAAAAAATGTGATATTCAACGCAAGCTTTTGCGCTGCGATAGTTTGTGCGTCGCCAACTGGTGGGTTTAGATAGTGCATGAGCGGCTCGGCCACACCAAAAAACACAAGTCCTATGCCCATGCCAGCGGCAAAAAGCATAGAAAACCACGAGATATTTTTGTGCTCTGGCTTTACATGGTCAGCTCCAAGCTTGATCTCACCGAGCTTACTAAAGCCAAGGATGATGACGCTTAGCAGTATGACGGCAACGACTAGGATGTAAAACCAGCCAAATTTGGCCGCGATGTAGTTTTGCATACCCTTAAAAAACTCATTTGAGAAATTTGGAAATATCGCTGCAAATGCCGCTATTAAAAATATGATAACAAGCGATGGGATAAATACTGAATTATTAAATTTTGACCTTTGAAATTTAAACATTTTTCTCCTTTTTATAAATTTCAGTTTTGCCTTAAAATAACAAAAAAGAGTAAATAGGCCAAATTTTCTCTTTAAATTTTTATGAAATTTTAAGCTTTAGCCACCAAAAATAGCTACTTTTAAATTTATCTCAAGTCGCTTTTATCTCTCTTTGGTTTTGCAAGAGTTGTTAGCGCTATGACGACAAAAGCGATGCCAAATGTGATATACAAAATGATCTTTGGCGAGTCATACTCTATCCTCGATCTTGCGACCTCTTCGCCGCTTACCTCCACTAGCTCACCGCGTTTTATCATCTCGCTGATATCTTTTGCGCTGAGCTCTTTAGACGCTCTTGTTAAAATTTCTATGACACTAAGCTCTGCCACCTCATAAACGCTGTGCTTTATGCAGTAAAATGGCTTTATCTTGCTAAAAAAATAGAACTTATCGCCATTTGCATAAACTGCGCCATATTCGCCATCTTTTACCAGCCCTACTTCGCGCCAAGAGCTGCTTGGGGCAAATTTATATAAAGATACAGTTTGTGCCTCTAAGTGACTGCCATGCTTTGAGCGCTGCCACTCTTCGCCTTGCTGCAAAAAATACGCTGAATTTTCATCTACAAAAACGTCAGCATAGAGCCTTTTTAGCTCGCCTTTTAGCTGGTAGTCTGAAATTTTAGCTTGTTTGTTTTTCGTGCTATCCCAAAAGTAAATTCCATCTTTGCTGGCAAAAAGAGGCCAAAACGAGTGCACGTTATCCACGCTGTAAATGGCGCTATAAGGCATATTTTGAGCGCTAAATTTACGCTCATTTGCAAACGCCGCCCCACTTTTTGGCTCAAAAAGATATTCTATATAGTGCTTTGAGTCGTAGCATATCTGGCGCACCTCATCTGTGTAGCTCGTATCAAGCTTATAAAAGCCTAAAAATAAGCTTTTGCCATCTGTGTAGTATCCGCTAGCAGCGCCGTTTTCTGCCGTGATATATCTTAGCTCGCTAGGTTGTGCGTCAAGCTTTTCGCCCTTGTAGTAAAGCGTGCCACCATCTCTTGCAAAGCCAGCGTCAAATATAGGCTCTAAATTTGCACTTTCAACTAGCTTTGTCCTATAAAAATATGAGCTATCATCGTAGCTTTTTATAAAGACGTGAGCGACGCTTTTCATAACGGCGATAAATTCATTAAATCCCGCCTTTTTCTCGCTTCTAGAGCTGCAATAATAGCTTATCTTGCCGTCACTTATATAGCCATTGCCAAGCACTTTGGCGCTCTTTGGATCAAGGCCAGGCAAAATTTCTCTAGCGCAATAGACACTGTTTTTATCAGCCGCCACGTTTGAGTAGTCATATGCGTGTTCTAGCTTTAAGACCCTAAAACTAGCCTCATCAATGCCTTTTAGCTCATACTTGCCGCTGCCTGAAATTTGAATGTAAATTTTACCCTCAGGCGAGCGGTAAAACTCGCTATTATCAATGTTTGCAAAGCCTCTTTGATGCTCTCCCTCACGCCACAGATAAAGCATAGCCAAAACAAAAAATAGTGTCAAAATGACAAAAAGATAAAGGATCTTAGTCGCAATTTTTCTCATAATCTATAATCATCTACCTTTTTTTTAAGCTTTTTTGCTTGCTTTTTATTTTTAAAAATAGAGCCAACCACCGAGACTATAAATGCGATGGCTAAAAATATCCAGTAGCCATATTTTTGCGAGTAATCATCAAAGTCGCTTATCGCATCGATCACCACCTCGCCCTCAGCTGGCACCATAGCGCCTTGATCTACCATTTTTACTATCTCATCAAGTTTTAAATTCTTAACATTTGGGCCATAAGGACGAGTGAGAATTTCAACCACGCCAAGGTCGTTTATATCATAAACGCTGCTGTTAAAATGCCAGCCGTAGCCGACGTTATCAAAATAATATGTCTTATCTCCGTTTGCATAAACCGCTCCGTAGCCATCGTTTCTTACAAGGCCTATCTTTCGCCACTGCTCTTTTGTATCAAGCCTTACGATGCAAGTGTGGCGTGAGCTTAGGCTGTGATCATTTTTCGTGTTGTGCCAAATTTCATAGGTTTTTAGAAAATATGTCTTGCCATCACTTATCACCACGTCACCATATAGCGGCGTTATCTCGCCTTTAAATGGATCATCTCCGTCTCTTACAAACTCGCCCTCATCTATGCTGTTATACCACTGCCACTTTCGCTCCCAGTGATAGATACCGCCTTTGCCACGAAAAAGAGCGTGATAGGCGTGCTCGTCTTCTAGGTTAAAAAGCGGCTCGTACGGGGCAAATTGTGGGTCAAATTCGTGATCATTTGCATAGACCATGCCAGAATTTGGCTCATAAAGATAGTGAATGCGCCATATCTCGCCGATATCACGCATTTGCGGGCTAAATTTGATCCCTAGTTTTGTGCTGTCATAATAGACATTTTCTCCGTCAGTTGTAAAATGCACGCTCTTTCTGCCAGATGCCTGCTCGATGTAACGCATTTTGCTGGCATTTGCGCCCTCTAGCTCTTTGCCCTCATGATAGACCCTCACGCCGTCGCTTGCATAGCCAAAGCCTAAGATTGGAGATAAATTTAGACTATCAACTTGTCTAAATTTATAGATATGGCTTTGTGCTTTTGGTGTGTTTAAAAGTGCGTGCGAGATCATCTGCCACGCTTCTATAACTCCCCTTATCTCAAGATTTGGTACACTTGCGCTATTGCAAAAATAAGTCATCTTACCGTCGCTAAAGTATCCATTCCCAAGAGCTCTTACGCTTTTAGGACCAAGTCCGCTCATAACGAGGTTGCCACAATACACCGCCTCATCGCTCATGCCGACGTTTCTATTATCGTATTTGCCAGTGTCTAGATATTTAAATTTACTGGCCCTCACGCCTATTAGCTCAAATCTACCGCCACTTGGAACCATGGCATAGACTTTATCATCTTCGGTGGTATAAAATACACTACCTCTTATCTCTTTAAATTTATTCCTATCTTCATCTATATAGCCAGTAGAAATAAACATAAACGCATAAAGACAAAACAAAATAAGAGCAAAAAATAAGATTATGACGATTATTGGATATTTTTTTATCATTTTAAACCTGCAAATGACTTCATCTTGCGATACTTTATCTTCCCTACTCCAGCCCCTCGGCAATCTCTAGCACTTCAAAATAGTCATTTTCAAGCTCTTCAAGCTCGGCTTTTGCCGCTTCTAGCTCGTTATAAAGCGTGGTAAGACCTAGTTCTTGATAAATTTTAGGGTCGCTTAGAGCCTCGTTTAGCTCGGTTATTCTTATTTCAAGGGCTGAAATTTTATCTGGATATGTGTTTAAAATTTGCGTTTGTTTATAACTTAGTTTTACGCCAGATTTACTCTTTTGTTTGGTTTCATTTTGGCTATTTGAGAGCTCTTTTTCAAATTTATCAAGCTCTTTCATCTCATCTTCAAGCTCCAAATAGACGCTATACTCTTCGTGCAAGACATTTATCTTCGTGCCCTCAAACGCCCAGAGTTTGCTCGCCATCTTATCGACAAAATATCTATCGTGGCTAACAAGCAAGATCGCCCCCTCAAAGCTTTGTAAGTAGTCCTCTAAAATATTAATAGTTGCGATATCAAGGTCATTTGTCGGCTCGTCAAGCACCAGCACATCGTAAGTTTTGGTAAAAAGCATCGCAAGTGCGACACGGTTTTTCTCGCCGCCACTTAAAACGCCTATCTTTTTATCCAGAAATTCCTTTGGAAAGAGGAAATTTTTAAGATAGCCATAAACGTGCATATTTCGCCCACGAACAAGCACGTGATCGCCGCCATTTGGGCAAAAGGTCTCTATAAGGCTCTTTTCATCGTCAAGGACATTTCTAGCTTGATCAAAGTAGCCGATACTCACCTCGCCTCTTTTTATCTCGCCGCTACTTGGCTTTTCAAGTCCTAGTAAAATTTTAAGTAGCGTGCTCTTTCCACTGCCGTTTCGTCCGACTATGGCGATCCTCTCGCCCTGCAAGACCCTTGCATCAAATTTTTCAAAAAGCACCTTGCCATCTATGCTTTTGCTTAAATTTTTAAACTCAAATAGCATTTTTTTGCGGTTTTGACTCTGCGTTTGATTGAAATTTTTACTCGCACGCTCAAGCTCTAGCCTCACGCGTCTTATCACACCTGGGTTTTTCTTAGCCTCCTCGCGCATGGCGAGCACCCGCTCTTTTCTGCCCTCGTTTCGCTTTAACCTAGCTTTTACGCCGCGCCTTAGCCACTCTTCTTCGGCCTTTAGCTGTTTTAGCAGTGTCTCATGCGACTTTGCAAGACTTGCTAAAATTTCCTCTTTTTTGGTTAGATAGTTTGCATATCCGCCCTCGAAATTTTTTAAGCTTGCATCCTCGACCTCAACGCACCTAGTAGCGAGCGTATCGATAAAATACCTATCGTGGCTAATAAAAACTATGCTTTGATTTGAGCTTTTAAGCATATCTTCAAGAAATTTGACCATATAGACATCAAGGTGGTTTGTCGGCTCGTCAAGCAGCAAGACATCTGGCTTTTTAAGGATGAGAGCACCCAGTGCTACGCGTCTGATCTCGCCGCCACTTAGCGAGCAAATGGGTCTATTTTCATACTCTTTTAGCTTAAATTCTTGCAAAATTCGCTCGATCTTGTACTCGATATTCCAGCCATCCTTTGCCTCTATAAATTTTAAAAGCCTCTCTTGCTCTTTTAAAATTTCTTTGTTTTCAGGATCATTTGCTAGCAAGACGCCACTTTTTTCATACTCGCTTATCGCATCAAATATCTCTTTTAGCTCGTTATTTAGTGCCTGCCTTACGGTAAAAGTTGCGTTAAAATTTGGAGTTTGAGCTAGCATCTCGACGCTTATTAGGCTTTGCACTATGCGTCTGCCACTATCAGCTGCCACTTCGCCAGAGATGATCTTCATAAGCGTGCTTTTACCGCTGCCATTTTTACCGATGATCGCTATTTTTTCATTTTCATTTACACTAAAATTTACAGCGTTTAAAATCTCATTTGCACCAAATTTTTTACTTACGTCTATCAGGTCGATTAATGCCATTTTTCTCTCATTTTTTTAATTTCTCGCGATTATATCAAAAAGGGAGCTAAAACCTAATTTTGGCTATAATCGCCAAAATTTTAAAATAATTAAGGAAAATTTAATGAACTTATCTATGAGAAAACTCGTAGTTCCGATATTTTTAGATATGTTTTTACACTTCATTACGCTCATCATCAACACCTACATGGTTACAAAAGTGAGTGTGCATCTAGTTGGTGCCATGGGTGCGGGCAATCAAGTAATGGATCTTTTTATGACCATTTTTAACTTCCTAAGCATTGGCTGTTCAGTCGTCGTCGCCCAAGCACTGGGAGCTAAAAAGAACGATCTTGCATCAAACGTCATACACGCAAGTATCACGTCAAATACGCTCTTTGGTATCTTCTCAGCTATCGTTATCTATGTCTTTGGCTATAACATCTTAAACTTACTAAACGTGCCAAAAGAGCTTATAAATGATAGCTTCTCATATCTTCACATCCTTGGCTTTGCCCTACTTTTTGATGGCATCGGAATGGTGCTAGCTGCGGTGCTTCGTGTTTATAACCTAGCAACTGCTGTTATGCTAACTTCAGTTTTAATGAACGTAATTACGATTTTAGGCAATGCCATCGCTCTTTTTGGCTGGTTTAATCTACCAAATTTAGGCCTACAAGGAGTCGCTATCTCGACACTTGTTGGTAGACTAGTAGGCATTTTCGTGCTAGCCTATATGCTAAGTCAAAAGGCAAAAGTTAAAATTTACTTTAAAAAGCTACTTGTCGTACCATTTGAAATTTTAAAGAAAATCCTCTCAATCGGCCTTCCAAGCGCAGGCGAAAATTTACTTTGGATGGCGCAATACATGGTCGCTTTTGGCTTTGTAGCGAGCATGGGCGAGGCTAGCCTTAGCGTGCAGACCATTTACTTTCAGATCACGCTTCTTATCTTGCTTTGTGGAGCGAGCATTAGCGTGGCAAACGAGGTCATTGTAGGACATCTAGTTGGAGCAAGCGAGTTTAACGAGGCCTATACAAGGACATTTAGGGCGTTAAGACTTGGAGTTTTTATAACGCTTGTAGTCGTGCTTATAGCTTATGCGCTAAAGTATCAGATCATGGACGCACTAAATTTAAACGAAAATTTACGTGCGATCATGTTACCGCTTTTTACACTTTCGATATTTCTTGAAGCGGGCAGAACCTTTAACATAGTCATCGTAAATGCCCTTCGTGCAAGTGGAGATGCAAAATTTCCACTCATAACTGGTCTTATCTTCATGTGGGGGCTTTCACTGCCACTTGGATATTTTTTAGGCATCTATCTTGGCTGGGGAATTATCGGCGTTTGGATAGGGTTTTGTGCTGATGAATGGCTAAGAGGCCTTGCAAATACATGGCGTTGGAGAAGCAAAAAATGGCAAGAAAAACGCCTAGTTTAAAGCAAAAGAGTATAAATTTAGACTTTTATGGGCTAAGCGTTTTAATAAATTTTAAAACAAATGTAAAATCCATGCGTTTAAGAGTTGGTAAGGACGCTAAGATCACGCTATCTATGCCATTTTACAGTACACAAAAGATGGCTCTTAGCTTTCTTGAGATGCATAAAATTTGGCTTGAAAATACTTACAAAAAAGCTCTTGCAAATTTACCAAAAGATGATGAGATGAAATTTCTTGGGCAAGTTTATAAGATAAAATTTGATGAAAATTTTAAAGAGCCATTTTTTGATGGCGAGTTTGTCTTTACGCCAAATTTAAAAAGCCTTGAGTGTTTTAAAAAAGTAAGAGCAAAAGAGCTATTTTTAGAGCTTGTAAGCCATTTTCAGCCTTTTATAAATAAGCCAATCAAGCGCATCGTCATACGAAATAGCAAAACTCGCTGGGGCAGCTGCAATCATAAAAAAGGCTATATAAACCTAAGCCTAAGACTCATAGAAAAGCCACTCTCAGCCGTGCGCTACGTCGTTCTTCACGAACTAACACACATGCTCTATCCACATCATCAAAAAAGTTTTTACGATTTTATAGAAAAAATCATGCCTGATTATAAAAAACAAGAGCAAATTTTAAAAGCGTAATTATTTTTCATCAAGTAAGTGTAAAAATTAATATGCTAAAATTGCATGTTAATTCACAAAAAAGGGAATTTCAATGAAAAAAATGATTTTTATCTCAATATTAGCTGCTTGTGCTTTTGCAGGTAACTTTGAAGATGGCCTAAAGGCATATGGGAGCTCGAATTTCAAAGAAGCTTTAGCAAAATTTAAAGCAGGATGTGCAGAAAATGATGCAAAATCATGTGTAAAAACTGGCGCCATTTATCAGCTAGGCAAAACAGCTCTACCTAATCCAAGCAAGGCCTTAGAGTACTATAATAAAGCTTGCGAAGTTGGTGAGGTTGAAGGTTGCTCGGCAGCTGGTGGGCTTTATCTAAACACTGAGCCGCAAAAAGCAAGAGAACTTTTTAACAAAGCTTGTGATAAGAATGATGGATATTCTTGTGAGATGGTAGGTTCTATCTTGATAGAAGCTAAAGAATTTAAAAAAGCTTATGAATTTTTAGTAAAAGGCTGCGAATTAGGTGATAAGATGTCTTGCGAATTTGCAGGCGATCTAAGACGCTCAAAACAACTATAATTTTTAGGCTTACGAGCCTAAAAATTTCTTAAAACAAAAAAATCCAAAAAACACTTATTTTAAATAGAAATTACTCAAAGTATAAAGGTGGCTCTAAAAATTTATATTAGAAATTTAGGCAAGAGTGCTCTTGCCTAAGATTAGATTATTTTTATTTGATCAAGTGGTTTGTCTTTAATGCCCCATTGAGTCATAAAAACAAATCCATAAAGTACAGCAGCTACGATATAAGCAGTGTATTCGTTTGGTATAAGATTAAATTTCGCACATATATTTGGTACAAGAGCTAGTGGCACAACAGGGATCAAAAGAATACGCTCCCAAATTCTAAGCTTTGTGACATAGAAGCCTTGAAGTAAGCTTGAAAAAGCAAACATTCCTACGATCGCCATACCAAAGACAAGTAAAATTTCAAGCGGATTGCTCATCCAAACGATCCCTTTAGAGTCAAGCGGATCTCCCTCATTTACGCTTTCTATCAGCATAAGTTTGTTGTTAAAGAAAAAGGCAAATGGCAAGATCGCCGTTCTTAGATCATAAAAGAATCCTTGAACACCAACAGTTATAGGATTTGCTTTAGCAATACCAGCTGCTGCATAAGCTGCGATACCAACTGGTGGCGTGTCATCAGCTAAAATTCCAAAGTAAAAGACAAAAAGATGCACAGCAATGGCTGGGATTAAAAAGCCATTTTTGTGCGCTAAAAATAAAATAACAGGTGCCACAAGACTTGAAACTACAATGTAGTTTGCCGTCGTTGGAAGACCCATTCCTAGTATTAGCGACATCATCGCAGTAAGAAGCAATATCATAACTATATTATCACCAGCAAGTAACTCAACTAGATCTGAAAGCACCTGACCAAGGCCAGTTAGAGAGATAGAGCCCACGATAATACCTGCAAGTGCGGTTGCTATAGCGATCGTTGTCATGCTTTTTGCAGCTGCAACCATCGCCCAAAATATATCTTCAAAGCCTATTAACACATCATTTATTCCAACTTTTTCGCCACTTGCTAGTTTTTTAACCGGCTCTTGAAAGATCATTATTAAAAATAAAAATCCAATCGCATTAAATGCCGCAGCGATGGCTGATTCTTTTGCGATTAATAGCGTATAAAGCAAAATTAAAATCGGAGTTATATAGTGAAGTCCGCTTACAAAAATTTTAAATCTTGAGTGAAATTCGCTTTGATTTATACCTTTTAAGCCAAGCTTCACACTCTCTAAATGCACGATAAAAAATAGCGACAAATAACAAGCAAACGCTGGGATAATCGCTGCCATCATGACATTTGTATATGTCATGCCTAAAAACTCAGCGATGATAAAGGCAGCTGCGCCCATGATCGGGGGCATAAGCTGACCATTTACACCAGCTGCAACCTCGATGGCTCCAGCTTTTGTGCGTGAAAGACCGGCTTTTTTCATAAGCGGTATGGTAAATGTGCCAACGGTTACAACATTTGCGGTTGAACTTCCTGAAACCATGCCAGTTAGGCCACTTGCGATGACCGAGGCCTTAGCCGGACCGCCTCTATATTTGCCAAGAAGAGAGAAAGCTAAATTTATGAAATATTGCCCAGCTCCTGCCCTCTCAAGCAATGAGCCAAAAAGAACAAAAAGATAGATAAAACTAACGCTAACTCCGATAGGCACACCAAAGACACCCTCAGTTGTCAAAAACATATGGCCTGCGATCTTTTCAAAGCTGGCACCCTGATGAGCGATGATGTCTGGCATATAAGGGCCAAAGTGATCATATATCAAAAATAATATACAAATAATTGGAAGTGCTGGTCCCATGACACGCCTGCCAGCCTCGAGCAAGACAATGATCGCCAAAAACGATATTACGATATCTTGCGTGATGTAGTCCCCTGTCCTATCAGCTAGCTCATAAAAATAAACCGCTGGATAAAGCACAGCAACAACGCCTACCACACAAAAGACTAGATCGTAAAATGGCAAACTAGAATGTGCCTTTTTATGAAAAGTGACTGGATAAAGCAAAAATACAAGACCAACCGCAAAGGCTAAGTGTATTGAGCGTGAAATGTTGGTATTTAGCGGAAAATAAGCTATATAAAGCTGAAAAACTGACCAGGAAAAGCATACGATCGCAATGAAATAGTTGTAAAAATTGCTATTTATCTCCCTTGTTTTTACTTCGACAAATTGTTCTTCGTTGTCTTTGACTTCGTTCATCTCTCTCCTTTAAAATTTAAATATAAAAATTAAAAAATTTGCATATTTAAATTTTATCCAGAGGCAAAAGCCCCTGGAAATTTAGACTATTTTAAGATGCCAGCCTCTTTAAATGCAGCCTCTGCAGCTGGGTGAAGCGGAGCTGAAAGACCTTGAACAAGATCTTCTTTGTTTACTGATTTTAGCGCTGGGTGAAGAGTTTTATACTCATCAAAGTTATCTAAAATAGCTTTTATCACAGCTTTTACAGCCTCGTCCTTTGTATCTTTATTAGTTACTAAAACAGCTTTTACACCGATAGTATTTACATCGTGATCTACGCCATCATATGAGCCTTTTGGGATCACGCCTTTTGCAAAGTATGGCTTGTCCGCAAGAAGCTTGTCGATCTCGCTACCTTCGATATTTAAGATATCAATAGGCAAAGATGTCGCAGCGTCAGTGATGTTTGCGGTTGGGTGGCCGACAACAAAGCTATATCCGTCTATCTTTTTATCTTTTAGTGCGTGTGGGCATTCACCAACTGTTAAAACACCGCGATATCCTAGTTTTGAAACGTCAAAGCCCTTTGCTTTGAAGACTTCAAGTGTGCTCACTTCGTTGCCACTGCCTGGGTTTCCAACGTTGTATTTTTTGCCTGCAAAAGACTGGATATCGCTTGTTAGACCACTATCTTTTGCCACTACAAATGCAAGAAGCTCTGGATAGATAGCAACTACTGAGCGTAAATTTTCATCTTTTGCTCCATCAAATTTGCCAGTACCGTTAAATTTATCATAGACGACGTCGCTTTGAACAAAGCCAAATGTAAGCTCTTTTTTCAAAACGTTATTTACGTTATAGACTGAGCCGCCAGTTGATTGGACCGAGCATTTTACATTAGTATTTTTGTTTGCTAAACGACAAATCGCTCCACCTATCGGATAATAAGTACCTGTCATGCCGCCAGTACCGATACTGATAAATTCTTTTGCTGAAAGAGTTGTTGCTAAAAGCAAGCCAGTAAGTGCCAAAGAAGTAGTTTTCATCTAAGATCCTTTCAAGAAATTTAAGGCTATTTTATTCTATAAATTTAGCTTTTTACCTTATATAATATGATATTTTCATGCCGTTTTAGTAAAGTTGCAACCATTCTACACAATCAAGACTTAAAAAAATATTTTCTTAAGATTAAATTTATATTTCTTTATCAGTCAAAATAAATTTTATAAACCGGCTATTTAAATATCATTTTTTATTGTATAATCCACCGCAGTTCTAAGTTTTAGAAAAACTGTTGCAAATTTACAACTAATCAATAGCTTTTACAAATATTAATAACAATCAAATTTTGGAGGTTTTTATGAAAAAATCACTTATGTTGGCTGCTTCTATGCTGCTTTTATCTTTAAATTTCGCTTTTGGTGCGGATGAAAAAACGCAAGTTAGCTTTAGTGGCTCATCTACTCTAGCTCCAGTTATTGCTAAAATTTCAACCGACTTTATCGAAAAGTACGAAACTTGGGACAAAGTTGATAGCTCTTTGCCAAACAAAAATATCACCATTTTTGTCTCAGCTGGTGGCTCTGGTGCTGGCGTGAAAGCCGTGCTTGATCATGTCGCTGACTTTGGCATGCTAGCTCGCGACGTAAAAGATAGCGAAAAAGCAAAGATCAAAGATATGAAAGCCTATACGCTTGGCATAGACGCACTTTGTGTGGCTGTAAACCCAGAAAATGAGGTGATAAAGCTAAAGGGTGGAAATTTAAGCAAAGATGAGATCGTCAAAATTTTCTCAGGCGAGTACAAAAAGTGGAGTGACCTTGACAAATCCCTACCAAATGACGAAATAGTCGTAGTTACAAGAGATCTTGGTGGCGGTGCTCACGAGGTATTTCAAAAAAAGATCATGAAAGATGTCAAAGTTAGTAAAAACGTCATCCAATCACCTTCCATGGGCGCACTTGTCTCAAAAATCATCGAAAATAAAAACGCTATTGGCTACGCTTCTTTTGGTATCACAAATCAAAACAAAGGCAAGCTAATACCGCTAAACGTTGACGGCGTCGAGCCAACTGTTAAAAACATAGTTGATGGCAAATACTACATCTCTCGTCCGCTCATCATCGTAAAAAGTGGCGACCTAAGCAAGAGTGAGCAAATTTTTGTTGGCGTGTTAAATTCAGCCGAAGGTCAAAAGACTATCGAAAAAATGGGATTTATACCAGTAAAATAGCCAATGACAGGGCAAATTTTTAAAGGCGCGATATATCTTTTCACACTTTTATCCGCCATGCTTTTGCTTTTACTCGTGGGGTTTTTACTGCTAAATTCCACGAGTTTCTTTACAGAAGTAAGCCTTTATGACTTCTTGCTAAATGGCGACTGGGACGTTAGCACAGAGCCTTTTAGCTTTGGGCTCTTTAATATCCTAATCGCAAATTTCGCAGTTGCGTTTTTAGCTTGTATATTTTCATTTTTTATCTCGCTTGGTATCACTATATTTATATGCTTTTTTGCGAGCGCCTGGCTTAGGCACGTGCTAGACTGGATGATACGAATACTAGCTGGCATACCATCTATCATATATGGATTTTTCGCGCTTTACACGGTTGTAAAAATTTTAGAGTCAGGGCTAAAAATGTCCGCTGGCGAGTCTGTCTTAGCAGCTAGTCTCATACTTAGCGTCATGATACTGCCCTTTTTTACCTCGCACTTGCTCCAAAGCGTGGGTCTGCTAAAGCAAAATTTCAAAACAAACTCAGACGCACTTGGCGTAAGCACTGGATATTTTATAAGAAAAGTCATTTTTAGAAAATCCATAAAAGCTAGCATTTCAGGCTTTATACTCGCATTTTCAAGGGCAGCTGGCGAGACAATGGCTGTGATGATGGTCATAGGCAACACCCCGCTTTTTCCGCACCTACTCTCAAAAGCTCAGACCATACCATCTCTAATAGCCCTTGAAATGGGCATGAGCGAGGCTGGCAGCCTGCACTATCACGCTCTTATTGCAAGCGGATTTGTCCTGCTTGTTTTTATATTTATGCTAAATATTTTTATCTTTAAATTTGAGAAAAACAATGAACACCTTTAAAGATTTTATAGTCAAATTTTACGCTTATCTTTGCGTATTTATAGTGGTTGCGGTGATATTTTGGATATTTTATTTCATCTTTGCAAATGGCATCTCTCAGATAAATTTAGACTTTCTAACTAAAAACCCGCAAGGTTTAAATTTAGGTGAGAGCGGTGGCATAAAAGACGCCATCATAGGCTCATTTTTGCTGATGATCCTATCTATGATATTTTCAGCACTTCTTGGCGTTAGCTGCGCCATTTACAGGCAAATTTACTGCACATCTCGCATCATAAAACTTGGGCTTAAATTTATCATCCAAACGATGGCCTCGATACCATCTATCCTGCTTGGTATGTTTGTTTATGGGCTTTTTATCGTTAGCCTTGATATCCCAAAAAGCCTGCTAACAGCTAGCATTACACTTGCCTTGATGGTCTTTCCGTTTGTTGAAGTTAGCACAGAAAAGGCGATCTCGCAGACCGATGAAAAGATGTTAAGAGATAGCTTCGCACTTGGCGTTGATAAAAATTTTATGGCCAGAAAGCTAGTTTTGCCAACTATTAGAAAAAATATCATATCCATCTTAATACTTGCTGGCAGCTACGCCATAGGGGCAACTGCGCCGCTACTTTTAACAGGGGTCGTCTTCATGGCAAAGGCTGAGGGCCTTCTCTCGCCAGTCATGGCACTGCCTTTTCATCTGCACATGCTCCTAAGCCAATCAATCGCAACGCAAAATGCCTACGCCACGGCGCTTGTGCTCATCTTTATACTTATCATTTTGCACCTGCTTTCAGCCGTAGTTTTATTTGATATAGGAGAGAAAATTGCCAGATATTTTAAACATAAAAGATCTTAGTATCTTTTACCAAGAGAATGAAATTTTAAAAGATCTAAATTTAAACATCGCCCAAAATGAGATCATCTGTCTAATGGGCAGCTCAGGATGTGGCAAATCAACATTTCTTTCAGCACTAAATGGCTTTTTGGAGCAAAAAGGCGGCAGATATAGCGGAGAAATTTTATTTAAAGGTAAAAATATCAAAGATAAGGACGAAATTTGGCTAAGACGAAAGCTAGCCATACTCTTTCAAGACACCACGCTCTTTCCTTTTAGCGTCGAGAGAAATTTGACCTATGCGATGGAATTTTACGAAGGCAGCATAAAAGATAAGCAAAAAAGAGTAGAAGAGCTGCTTAAAAGCGTAAATTTGCTAGATGAGATAAATGACCTTGATATGCCAGCTAGCAAACTTTCAGGAGGTCAAAAGCAAAGACTTTGCATCGCAAGGATGCTAACTACAAAGCCTGAAGTGCTCATGCTTGATGAGCCTTGTTCGTCGCTTGATATGAAAAATGTCTTGATTGTAGAGGAGCTTTTAAAAAGCTTGTCGCAAAGATACACTATCATCATCACCACGCACAATGAAGAGCAGGCAAAAAGGCTTGGCGGCAGAATAGTTCGCATCGTAGATAAGAAATTTACATTTTAAAAGAGCTAGAATTTCTAGCTCTAAATTTAGTCGATAAACCTCTTTGTGATATTTGCATAGGCATCGATCCTGCGGTCTCTTAAAAATGGCCAAATTCTGCGCACTTCTTCACTTCTTTTCATGTCTATTTCAACGATCTTGCATAGCTCATCTGTGCTATTTGCGCGGAAAAGCTGCTCGCCTTGTGGCCCAAAAACAAAGCTATTTCCCCAAAATTTTATCCCATCCATCACACCACTATCATCTTTTTCAAAACCCACGCGATTTACTGCGACCACTGGCAGACCATTTGCCACACTATGGCCTCTTTGCACCGCCACCCACGCTTCAAGCTGTCTTGATTTTTCATCGTCACTATCGCCCTCAAACCAGCCAATAGCCGTTGGATAGATGAGAATTTTCGCCCCTTTTAGCGCCATTAGCCTTGCTGCTTCTGGATACCACTGATCCCAGCAAACCAAAACGCCAAGCTTGCCAAGGCTTGTTTCAATTGGCTCAAAGCCGATATCACCAGGCGTGAAGTAAAATTTCTCGTAAAATCCAGGGTCATCAGGGATGTGCATTTTTCGGTATTTGCCAGCGACACTTCCGTCACGCTCAAAGACAAAGGCGGTGTTGTGATAAAGTCCGTCAGCCCTCTTTTCAAATAGCGAAGTGACTAAAACTACGCCGTTATCCTTAGCCACCCTGCCCCAAAAAGCGACGTCCTCTTGCCAATCGTTTGCATGATTAAAGAAATTTGTATCCTCACTTTGGCAAAAGTACTGCGTCTGGTGCAGCTCTTGACAGACCACGAGATCAGCACCTCCATTTTTTGCCTCCGCGATTAGCTCAAGCGTCTTTGCGATGGTCGCCTCTTTTGTCCCTTTAAATTCTTGTTGAAGTAGTGCTACTTTCATCTCTTTTTCCTTCTTTGTCGTTGTATGGGTCTAAATGCGTGGTTATCTGCCACGAATAATCCCTAAATTTCTCTCTTATCTCAGCTTCAAGCGAGTCGGCCACCTCGTGCGCGTCGTAAAGCGAGATATCTTTGTCAAAAACTAAATGCAACGTTAAAAATATGGTATTTGCGCTCTGTCTTGTGTTTAGGTAGTGAAAGTCTGAAATCCTCTTCTTTGCCTTTATCATATTGATGATCCCCTTTGTGACTTCAGGGCTTGCTGCGTGATCTAGCAAGACACCAAGTGCGTCTTTGCCAAGGCTTATCGCGCTTTGAGCGATGTAGCCACTTATCACGATACCAAAGATCGCATCTATCATCACAAATCCGCTAAATTTAATGATAAGTAGCGAGATGATGACTGCTAGGTTGCTAAAAAGGTCGATCTTATAGTGCAGTGCGTCTGCTTTTATGATAAGGTTGCCACTTTTTTTAGAAATTTGGTTTAAAAATAGCACCAAACATAACGTCACTATGACCGAAAATACCATCACACCAAGGCTTAAGCCAAGGTCTATCTCTAAATTTGGCTCGCTAAATTTCTTAACGCTCTCATAAAATATATATCCAGCAGCCACAACGATGATAACGCACTCAAATAGCGCTGCTAACGCCTCTAGCTTTGTGTAGCCAAAGTTAAATCTCTCATCAGCTTGCTTTCTTGACTTTCTAAGCGCAAATAAATTTAAAAGCGAAACGATAAAATCAAGCATTGAATCAATCGCCGAGCCAAGCACAGCGACCGAACCGCTAAGAAGTCCCGCTGCAAATTTCACAAGTGCGAGCAAAAAGGCGCAAGCTCCGGCTGCGATAACTGCCTTATTTTCGCCCTGCGTGCACTCCTGCTTATTTATGCGGTTAAACTCATAATCAAACGGACTTGACAAGGCTAAGACCTTTTGTATCTATTTTGGCTTGAGCAGTGAAGCGAGCCATTTTGACGGACAAAAACTAGCGAATTTACACCGATGATCTTTCTATCTGGAAGTGCCTTGGCTAGTAAATTTAGTACCTTTTCGTCGTTTTCGTCGTTATATGTTGGCACGATCAGTGCGCCATTTACAAAGATGAAGTTTGCATAGGTGCAGCCAAGCCTTTTGCCATCATAAAATTTAGGTTTTGGTAGCGGCAGAGCAAGTAGCTTAAAGCCAGTTTTTTTAAGCTCATCTTCCATCCTTTTTAGCTCATCAAAGTGCTCATCGCTCCCATCTTCGCAAGCTGCGTAAGCTATCGTATCAGGCGTGATAAAGCGTGCTAAAGTGTCGATGTGACTATCTGTGTCATCGCCTTTTATAAAGCCATTTTCAAGCCAGATGATACGCTTTAGGCCAAATAAATTTTTAAGCTTCTCCTCGATCTGCTCTTTGCTAAGAGAGGAATTTCTATTTTCATTTAGCAGGCATTTTGAGGTGGTTAAAAGCACGCCATCTCCGTTAAACTCGATGCTTCCGCCCTCTAGTATCATATCAACTGACTCAAGCTTGGTTTTGTAAATTTTAGCTAGCTCTAAATTTATCGCATCATCTTTTGAGCTCTTAAATTTACCGCCCCAAGCGTTAAATTTAAAGTCGTAGCTCTTTACGCCGTCTTCAGCACAAACGTCGATCATACCGTAGTCTCTGATCCAAGTATCGTCAGTCTCAAGCTTAACAAACTCAACATTTTTAAATTTCTTAAACCTAGCAAAATTTGCCTCATCGGGGCAGATGAGCACCACCTTCTGATAGGGCGTAACAGCAGCCACAAGCTCCTCATAGCTCGCCAAAATCTCCTCTAAATAAGGCTCCCAGTCGCTATTGCTATGTGGCAGCGATAAAAACAAAAGCCCCTGCTCTTCCCACTCTGCGTACGCTCTCACGCTCTCTCCTTGTAAATTTTATAAATTCCATAAATCGTAATGATTATCCAAAAGACCTCTATCAAAAATGAACCGAGGTTAAAGTGCACAAAAAGCGAGATGATGAGTAGCACCGCACCTGCTAAATTTATTATCTGATAGGCTAGATCGCGGCTATTTAGGCGGCCGATCTGAAGTAAAAAGTAGCCCATCACGATGCAAATCATCCCCAAAAAGCCGATGATCTGAAAAAGATCGATCAAATTTTATCCTTTTTGTAAGCTTAAATTTAAAACAAGATCATATCTAATTAGTTTTAAATTTATGATTATAAGATAAAATAACTCCATTTTTCAGATTGGATTAAAGTTTTATGGATTTTGAGTTTATTGAGAAATTTTATCCGCTTTATGTTAAGGCCGGAGTGCTTACCTGTGAGATCGCCTTTTTAGGGATCGTTTTTTCTATTTTGATCGGTATTTTTTGTATGGCCGTGAAATTTTACAAGCTAAAATTTCTATCAAAAGTGATTGACTGCTACGTTGAGCTCTCAAGAAATACGCCACTTCTTATACAGCTTTTCTTTTTATATTATGGCTTGCCAAAGCTTGGAGTGTCGATGAGCGGCTTTGCCTGTGCGGTTGCTGGGCTTAGCTTTCTTGGTGGTAGCTATATGAGTGAGAGCTTTAGACTTGGTTTTGAGGCGGTTAGAAAGTCGCAGATAGAAGCAGGACTTAGCATCGCACTTAGTAAAAATCAGCTCTTAAGATATGTTATCTTGCCTCAAGCATTTAGCGTAGCAGTGCCAAGCATTAGTGCAAATATTATCTTTTTACTAAAAGAAACAAGCATCGTTAGCATCGTGGCACTCGCCGATCTAGTTTACGTCGCAAAGGATCTTATCGGGCTTTATTACAAGACAGACGAGGCACTTTTTATGCTGGTTATTAGCTATCTTGTAATCATCTTGCCAGTCTCGCTGGCGCTTAGCTACGTCGAAAAAAGGGTGAGAAATGCAAGGAGTTAGTATATTATTTGACACGCAAAATTTACTAAGACTCTTTGAAGGTCTAGTCGTTAGCACAGAAATTTCATTTATCTCTATATTTATCTCTATAATCGGTGGCTTAGTGCTTGGCGTACTTATGAGCATGAAAAATAAATTTATCTATTTTATTTTAAAAATTTGCCTAGAAATCGTTCGTATAATGCCTCAGATCGTTTGGTTATTTTTATTTTATTTTGGTGTCAGTAAGGCGTTTGATATCCACATTTCAGCATTTACAGCCTCACTCATCGTCTTTAGCTTGTGGGGAATTTTTGAAATGATGGACATCGTGCGTGGTGCAATAACATCAATACCAAAACATCAATTTGAATCAGCCGCCTCACTTGGGCTTAGTAAATTTCAAATTTACTCTCACGTCATCATCCCACTAGCCACGAGAAGGCTAGTGCCTGGAGCTGTAAATTTACTAAGCCGTATGATAAAAACGACCTCTATCGTCGTGCTAATTGGCGTTGTAGAGGTAGTCAAAGTCGGCCAGCAGATCATCGAGCGAAATGTATTTACAAATCCTATGGCGCCATTTTGGATATACACGCTCATATTCTTTTTATATTTTGCGATCTGCTATCCAGTCTCAAAATTATCAAAAAAACTAGAAGAAAAATGGAGCTAAAATGTGCGAAAACATCTTGGAACTTAAAAAAATAAACAAATTTTATGGAGAGCTTCACGCCTTAAAGGATATAAATTTAGAGGTTAAAAGCGGCGAAGTGGTCGTGCTTCTTGGACCATCGGGCTGTGGCAAGAGTACAACTCTTAGATGTATAAATGGCCTTGAGAGTATCGCAAGCGGCGAGATCATCATAGACGGCGAAGTAATAGACGCTAAATTTAAAGAGTGGCAAAGAATCCGTCAAAAGGTCGGCATGGTCTTTCAAAGCTACGAGCTCTTTGATCATATGAATGTCATTGACAACGTCCTTCTTGGGCCTTTAAAGGTGCAAAAAAGAAATAGGGCCGAGGCCGAAAAGACCGCTGATATGTGGCTAAGCAAGGTTGGGCTGCTTGGTAAGAAATTTGCCTATCCAAAGGAGCTAAGCGGCGGTCAAAAGCAACGCATAGCTATAGTAAGAAGCCTTTGTTTAAACCCTGAAATTATGCTATTTGACGAGGTTACGGCTGCGCTTGATCCAGAGATCGTTAGAGAAGTGCTTGACGTGATACTAAATTTAGCCAAAGATGGCATGACAATGCTAATAGTCACCCACGAGATGAGCTTTGCAAGGGCGGTTGCAAACAAGATCGTATTTATGGACGCTGGAGCGATCGTGGAAATCAGCGAACCAGAGGAATTTTTTACCAACCCAAAGAGCGACCGCGCGAAGAAATTTCTAAATTTATTCTCGTTTTAGAAAAAATAAGAGATAATTTGCCGTTTTTTCAAAATGCGTTTAGAGCGAAAATTTAACGCTCTTATTTATTTAACTTTTTTACAAGGAGAAAGAGTGAGAAAATTTAAATTTTTCTTATTAGCATTAATCGCTACCGTCTTTCTAACGGGTTGTGGTAATGACAAAGGTGCCGATACGGCAAAAGCTGCTTCAAACGAAGCTGATGCGATCGCAAAGATCAAAGAGCGCGGATATGTAAGAATTGGCGTTTTCAGCGACAAACCACCATTTGGCTATGTCGATAAAGACGGCAAAAACCAAGGCTATGATATTTACTTTGCAAAACGTATCGCAAAAGACCTACTAGGTGATGAGAGCAAGGTAAAATTTGAGCTAGTCGAGGCTGCTGGTAGAGTTGAAGTTTTAGTAGCTGATAAAGTAGATATCACGCTTGCAAATTTTACAAAAACACCTGAGCGTGCACAAGTTGTTGATTTTGCGCTTCCATACATGAAGGTTTCGCTTGGCATCGTAAGCCCTGAAGGTGCGGTAATAAAGAGCATCGATGAGCTAAAAGACAAAACCCTAATCGTAAATAAGGGCACAACCGCAGACGCGTTTTTTACAAAAAATTATCCTGACATTAAGCTTGCAAAATACGACCAAAATACTGAAACATTTGCAGCTTTGGTTGATAAAAGAGGTGCCGCACTAGCACATGATAACGCCCTACTTTTTGCCTGGGCAAAAGAAACTCCAGGCTTTGTCGTAGGTGTTGAAGCACTTGGCGACGTGGACGTGATAGCACCAGCTGTTAAAAAAGGTAACAAAGTTTTACTTGACTGGCTAAACAATGAGATCATTGAGTTAGGTAAAGAAAATTTCTTCCACAAAGACTATGACGCAACACTAAAACCGATATATGGCGACAGCGTCAATCCAGAATCTCTAGTCGTTGAAGGCGGCAAACTCTAAAATTTAATGGCGTAAATTTTTACGCCATCTCTCTATCTTTTAAATTTAACTAATATGTTCGTAGGCCTTCTCAGTAGGTGATATTGTCATAAAATACATAAACTTGCATATCTGACTGAGCAGTAAGCTAGTAGGCGAGCTCCTTGCAATAATGAGCTATTTTTAAAAAAGAATGCCGACAATAGATAGGTTACTTGTGGATTTAAATTGCATTATCCGCATGAACATTCAAAAAGGCTAAGGCGCATGTATTTTATAAATTTAAATTCTAGATAATATGTATTATATAGAGCCCACAAAAAAAGAAACCCACGAAAGCTAGGCGAGAAAGATACAACTTAGTTTTTAAATATTTAAATAAAATTCTAAAAGGCATTTTGGAGTAAATTTAGCCCAAAATGCCTTTGCAAGCTACATTAAGCTCTTTAGTAGATTTGTTACTTTTTGCTCGATCTCTTCTAGAAATTCCTTACTCTTTGCCTCAAATCTAGTGACGATAACTGGCGTTGTATTTGATGCACGCACCAGCGCCCAGCCATTTTCAAACTGAATTCTAATACCATCAATGTCAATAATATTTTTTATCTTTGGCAGGTCGCAACTCTCGTTTTTCACGCACTCTTTTAGCTTGGCAACTATCTTAAATTTAGCCTCGTCAGTCGTTTTTACCTTGATCTCATCGGTACTAAAGACAAGTGGCATCTTATCAAGCTCACTGTCAAGGTCAAATCCTTTATGCACTAGCTCAAGCACCCTCATCATCGCATAAAGCGCATCATCAAAGCCAAAATACCGCTCTTTAAAGAAGATATGTCCGCTAACTTCGGCCGCTAGATCTACGTTTAGCTCTTTCATCATTTTTTTGATGTTGCTATGCCCAGTTTTCCCCATAAAAACTTCACCGATCTTTGCGATCTCATCGTACATATTTTGTGAGCATTTTACCTCGCCAAGTACCTTTGGATGCTTCATATTTAGCGCATAAAGATAGGCTAGCTCATCGCCTTTTATATCTCTTTTTGGCGTTATAACTGCAATCCTGTCGCCATCTCCGTCAAAGCCAAATCCAAGGTCAAATTCTTTCTTTTCGATAAGAGAAAATAGCTCTTTTAAATTCTCTTTTTCACTTGGGTCTGGATGGTGATTTGGAAAATTTCCGTCTGGATCTTCATATAAAATTTTTGCATTTAGTCCAAGTGCCTTGACGATAGGCACCAAACTCACGCCAACAGCGCCATTTGCACAGTCGATGACAAAAGGCTTTTTGAAATTTTTAAGATCACTAAATTCTTTTACAAAAAACTCGACATATTTTTCTAAGATGTTAAATTTCTCACAGCTTTCATCGTCTACGATCTGCTCACCAGAGGCGATTATTTCATTAACTTTATCTTTTAAAATTTGCAGATCTTTGCCAAAAAAACTATCTTTTTTGATAGTGATCTTAAAGCCATTATACTCTTTTGGGTTGTGAGAGCCCGTGATCATAATGTTTGCGTCGAAATAATCAGCATAAACGCTAAAGTAGCCAACAGGAGTTGGAAGCAAGCCGATGTTGTAAATTTTAAAGCCACCAGCCTTATTTAAACCGCTTAGCAGATACTTAAAAAGCGTGCTGGCACTTAGTCTTGCATCAAAACCAACGCTTAAAGTTTTTACGCCAAATTCATTAAATTTCTTACCTAAAGCAAGCCCTATAGCCTTGACGCTGTCCTCTGTCAAGTCTTTTTCAAAGATGCCACGGATGTCGTATTCTCTAAAAATTTCATCATATTTCATTGTAAATTCTCCCTAAAAGAAAGCAAAATGATACAAGAATAAATTTAAAAAGGAGTAAATAATTTTATAAATTTAGTGAGGTTAAAGTTTAAATATAAATTCGAGCTAGAAAGCTCTAGCTCGAAAAGGGCTGCTACATCATGCCGCCCATGCCACCCATTCCGCCCATGTCAGGCATTGCAGGCATTGCTTTTTCTTCTTTTATCTCGCTGATAGTTGCCTCAGTTGTTAGTAGCAAGCTAGCCACACTAACAGCGTTTTGAAGCGCGACTCTCTCAACTTTAACTGGATCGATGATACCGGCTTCAAACATATTTACATATTCGCCAGTTGCAGCATTAAAGCCAAAATTTGCATCTTTGCTTGTCTCAACTGCATTTGCTACTACGCCTGCGTCAAAGCCAGCGTTCTCAGCGATTTGGCGAAGTGGAGCACGAAGCGCTCTTCTAACGATCTCAGCGCCGATTGCCTCATCACCTTGTAAATTTAGAGTTACACTCTTTGAAGCAAGGATAAGAGCTGAACCGCCACCTACTACGATACCCTCTTCAACAGCTGCACGAGTAGCGCTTAGAGCGTCATCTACACGGTCTTTTTTCTCTTTCATCTCAGTTTCAGTCGCAGCACCTACTTTGATAACTGCCACGCCACCGCTTAGTTTTGCAAGGCGCTCTTGAAGTTTTTCTTTGTCATAGTCGCTTGTAGTCTCGGCGATTTGCGCTTTTATCTGAGTTATTCTAGCATCTATTGCTGACTTCTCGCCTGCGCCATTTACGATAGTTGTGTTGTCTTTGTCAATAACTACGCTTGAAGCTTGTCCAAGGTCATTTATAGTAGCGCTCTCAAGTGTTCTACCTAGCTCTTCGCTGATAACTTCGCCACCTGTTAAAATAGCGATATCTTCAAGCATTGCTTTTCTTCTATCGCCAAAGCCAGGAGCTTTAACAGCCGAGATATTTAGCACACCGCGAAGTTTGTTTACAACAAGCGTTGCAAGTGCCTCGCCCTCGATATCTTCAGCGATTATTAGAAGTGGTTTGCCACTCTTTTGTACTTGCTCAAGCACTGGAAGCAGGTCTTTTAAATTTGTGATTTTCTTGTCAAATAGTAATATAAATGGATTGCTTAGCTCAACTTGCATCTTTTCAGGGTTTGTGATGAAGTATGGGCTTAGATATCCGCGGTCAAACTGCATACCCTCAACAACGCTTAGCTCGTCTTGGATAGACTTTGCCTCTTCTACTGTTATGACGCCATCTTTGCCGACTTTCTCCATCGCATCAGCGATAAGCTTACCGATGCTCTCGTCTGAGTTTGCAGAGATAGTAGCGATCTGAGCGATCTCTTTTGAGCCAGAAACTTTTTTAGAGATATTTTTTAGTGCATCTATAAGAGCTGCTACTTCTTTATCCATACCGCGTTTTACTTCGATAGGATTTGCGCCAGCAGTTACGTTTCTAAGACCCTCTTTAAATATCGCGTGAGCTAGCACAGTCGCTGTTGTAGTGCCGTCACCTGCTTGGTCGTTTGTCTTGCTTGCTACTTCTCTAACTAGGCTTGCACCCATGTTTTCGATAGTATCTTTTAGTTCAACCTCTTTAGCCACGCTAACGCCGTCTTTTGTGATGTTTGGAGCGCCAAAGCTCTTTTGGATAAGGACATTTCTGCCTCTTGGTCCCATTGTCACTTTTACAGCGTCATTTAGTTTTTTTACGCCCTCGTATAGGCGATTTCTTGCATCATCAGAGTAAAAAATTTCTTTTGCCATTGTTTTTCCTTTTTTAATTATTTAATCACGCCTAAAACATCATCAATGTTTAAAACAAGATATGTTTTATCATCTAAATTTATCTCAGTGCCACCGTATTTTGCAAATACAACTTTATCACCAACTTTTACGCCCTCTACTTCAGCACCGACTGCTTTTACCTCACCGCTTAAAGGTTTTTCTTTTGCGTTATCAGGTATAATAATGCCCGAAGCTGTGGTCTTTGTCTCCTCTACGCGTTCGACTAGAACACGCTTGCCTAATGGTTGAAAGTTCATTGTTCATCCTTTTGGTTTAATTGTCTTTTTTAGCACTCTTTATTTTTGAGTGATGAGATCCTAGCACTTTTTTCTAAAAAAGTCAATAATTTATAGTTAAATTTTATTAAAATTTTAGTCACTTGCACTAAAGTTTTATGATATGTAAAACTAATATAAAGGAAATTTATGAAAAAAATAGCCTATTTAGTAGTGGCTTTGGCGCTGATAATCCTTTGCATTTTTGGCTTCACCTTTAGCTCTTTTGGTAATAAATTTATAGCCAACAAAATAGAAAAAGAGGCACTTGCTCGCGGTATCGATGTCAAATTTAAAAACTTTAACCTTGGTCTTAGCACGCTAAATTTAGAAGCGATTGTGATGAATGCCATAAATTTAAAGGCAAATGGCGATCTCTCATTATTTGCTCAAAGCATGAACTTAAACATAGATATAGACGCCGACAAGGCAAAGGCTAGCGAGCTTGGACTAAAAAAAGATATCGCGCTTAAGGCAAACGCGATCGGTAAGTTTAGCAACTTCAAGCTAACAGCAACTGGCACGGCGCTTGGTTCAAACATAAATTTAAACGCAAATTTAAAAGACTACCTACCAAAAGCTCTAAATCTTAATGCTAAAGACATCGAGCTTTCTGAGATATCAGCTCTTGCTAAAAAGCCAAATTTAGCTAGCGGCAAGCTTGATCTAACGAGCAACATGCAAGGGGTTGATGAGAAAAATGAGCCGATCATTAACGCTCAAATTTTAGCAAGCGGTGCAACGATAAACAAAGAAATTCTAAAAAATGAATTTGGGCTAAATTTAGCAAAAGATATAAGTTTTAAAGGCGGCGTAAATGCTAAATTTGCAAATGAAAAAGTGAGCGCAAAAACCCTTATCATCGCACCTGAAGCTACTTTAAAAGCAAATGAGACGACCTATGATCTAGCTAGCAAAAATTTAAAGAGCGACTTTTTGCTAAACGTACCCGATCTTGCTCTTTTTGGCAAGCTTTTAAATCAACAGCTAAGTGGCGCCGTGAACGCAAACGGCGAAATTACAATGCAAGAAAACGCCCTTAAAAACCTAAAGGCTGAGATAAACGGCCTTGGTGGCAAGATAAATGCAAATTTTGATAGTAAAAACTTAGCTCTAAATGCGACCAGCATAAAGCTAAAAGAGCTTCTAGCGCTTGCCTTGCAGCCTAGCTACGCAGACGGAGAGATAAATTTAAACGCAAATTTTAGCGGCTTTGACGAGCTAAAAAAGCTTGCAGGCGAAGCTAAATTTGAGATAAAAAACGGCCTTATAAATAATGGTCTTGCAAAGCTTAAAAATGCAGCTAAATTTGAGCTAAAAGGCGGTGCTACCGCAAAAGGTGAGCTTATAAATTTTGACGCAAGCGTGCTTAGTGACCTTGGCGAGCTAAAGGATATAAAGGGCGTTTATGACCTAAAAAACAGCCAAATTTTTAGCAAATTTGCCCTGCTCATTAGCGACCCTGAGAAATTTAAAGCGGTTAGTGGCTTTGAGGTTGGCTCAAAGATGGCGCTTGCGGGCGATGTGAAGGTAAAAGAGAGAAAGATAGATGAGCTAAATTTAGGCGGTGACGCCTTTGCTGGCAAGCTAAACGCCGCCATAAAAAATGAAAATCTTGATCTTAGCCTAAAAGAGGCGCAGCTAGGAGAGATCTTGGCGCTTAGTGGCAACGACAGACTGGCAAACGCTAAGGTAAATGTGCAGGCAAAGGGGCAAAATATCTTTAGTAAAAGCTCAAGCATTGCCGCAACGATCGCTTTAAATGATGGCAAATTTAACGCCACAGCGCTTAGCAAAATGCTTGATAAAAAATTCCCAGAAAATGAGAAATTTAGCTCAAATTTGAGCCTAGACTATAAAGGCGACATGGCAAAATTTAGTGGTGACTTTCTTAGCTCATTAGCTGATATAAAGGGCATAGATGGCAGTTTTGACGTGGGTAAAAGCACGCTAAGTTTAAAGCTTCAAGCGGTAGTTTCGGAGCTAAATAAGCTTGCATTTTTAGCTGGTCGCGAGCTTCACGGTAAATTTGCAGCCCACGTAACGGCAGAGGGCAAAGTGGATGATCTAAGCGTAAAAGCCACTTCAGATGATCTATTTAGGGGCAAGCTAGAGGCAACCTACAAAGGCAGCACGCTTGATGCGGTGCTAAAAAACTTTGAGGTTAAAGGGCTAACACAGACTTTGGGGCTGGATCATCTATATGACGGCAACGGCGATGTTAAATTTGACTACGAGACAAAGCAAAGGGCGGGCAAATTTGACATCTTGCTAAAAGAGGGTCACCTAGCCAGCACAAATCTCACAAACAATATAAAAACCTTCACCGGCAAGGACATCACAAAAGAGATTTACAAAGACGGCAAAATTTATGGCGACATAAAGGGCGATAACGTCGTTTTTAACGTAAATTTAAGCTCGCCAAAGAGCGACATAAAGGCTGCAGGCGGCACTTATAATACCACCACAAAAATGCTTAACGCACCGCTTGTTTGCAGGCTCGAAAAGACCGATCTAAACGTGAAAATTTCAGGCACTACAGACAAGTTAAAATACGACGTCAGATCGCAATACCTCGAAAATAAGGTCAAAAAAGAGATAGGTAGATTTTTAGATAAGAAGCTCGGCAAAGATGATGACGCAAGCAGCGAAAAGCAAAATTAAAAGGGCTTTTAAAGGGGCTATTTTAGATGAAAAAGGCGGAAAATTTAAAGTATTTAATGGGGCTTGGGCACTTTTGTAGCGACATAAACCAAAGCGCGCTTGGTGCGATGCTGCCCTTTTCATCGCGAGCTACCACTACGACTACGCAACAGCCGCCTCGCTCGTGACCGCCACGAATTTAGCAAACTCGCTCATCCAACCGCTCATCGGTCACCTAAGCGACAAAAAAGAGCTGCCATATGTCATCCCGCTTGGGCTACTGCTTGCTGGCGGGGGGCATGAGCCTCACTGGCTTTGTGACAAACTACTACATCATCCTAGTTTGCGTGATGATAAGCGGTATCGGCGCCGCGCTCTTTCACCCAAGTGCCGCAAGGATCGTAAACTACGTCTCAAACGCCAAAAATAGAGCCAAAAGTATAAGTATGTTCTCTTTTGGAGGCAACGTGGGCTTTGCAGTTGGGCCCATTTTAGTCGCCGTTTTTGTGGGAAATTTTGGCCTAAAAGGGACGCTAGTCTTTATAATCCCTCAAATTTTTTAACACTTTTATACCTCAAAAAGGCAAATTTATAAAAGCGCTAGAAGGCAATCACAAAAAGCAAATTTCACAAAAAACAAGCGTTCTAAAAGACGATTTGGGCGCATTTTTGAGGCTTTGTCTATGTATATTTTCACGCTCGATCGTCACATTTGGCTTTTCAGCATTTTTTAGCATCTACCTCATCAAAATTTTTGGCCTTAGCAAAGAGGCTGCAAATGTAAATTTAGGCATGTTTTTTGCTGCAGGTGCTATCTCTACGTTATTTGGCGGAGCGCTAGCTGATAGATACGGCCTAGTTAGACTCATCAAAATAAGTCTAAGCATCGCCGCGCCGCTAGTCGTGCTGATGCTCTTTATCGACAGCTACGCGCTATTTCTCGCGGCCTCCACGTGTGTGAGTGCCTGCATCAGCCTATCTTTTAGCCCCTCAATCGCCCTTGCGCAGCTTTATTTACCAAATCAAATCGGCCTAGCCTCAGGCGTAACGCTTGGGCTTAGTATCACAATCGGCGGCATATTCGCAACGGTCATCGGCAAGATCGCTGACATCTTTAGCCTTATACACTCATTTTACTTTGTCGCAGCAGTATCGCTTATATGCGCGGTTTCTAGCTACTTTTTAAAGCCAGTCACGAGATAAATAAATACTAAATTAATATAAATTAACCTGATTTAAAAATATTTAAACATTTTTTAAATTAATTACAATAAAATAACTAATTTAATTTAAGGAGTAAATTTGGAACCGTTACAACAAGAAAAACAATATATGTTAAAAAGTGCCAGAGAGTTGGGGATTGTATCTTGTATTGTGATGATATTTAAGCATCTAGTTTATATTTCAGGACTTTATGAAACCTTTGATCTTAGTTTTAATTTTATCTTCAAAATATGCTGCGACTCTATCAGTTGGATACTTTTATTTTTTGCCATTTCATTGATATGCTCTGTTTATAATTCCTCAAAACTAAGAACATATTTTAAAATTTTTACTATTTTCATTTTGATATATGCGATTTTAAATTTTTTGACTTTTAAAATTGTCATGTATCTGGGAGAAAGAAATTTTAACTATGATGATTTTATCTTTACGATATTGAATTATTTTTATAGCAACGAAGAGATCATGTATAATAATGACCTGCTTAAGCAACTATTCATTTATCGCAACTATTTATTGGGAGTATTACTCATAACAGCATCGCTATTTTTATTTATATCTATCGCAAAATTAATAAAAATAACAAAAGAAAAAATGTTTTGGGCTTATGCATTATTTTGTGCACTTGATATAACAACCTACTTTATTGAAATTAATCACAAAAATTATGATTATTATGATTATTATGATTATTATAATTATATTGATACTGGAGTTTTCTTTCTTGCTTTAATTGCATGGTGGCGACTAAAGACGCAAGCAAATAGTGACGAAATACAAGCAACTAGCGAAGATGGGATTTTAAACGTAGCTACTATCAAATCTTCAAGCCAATTAGCTGTGACAGCTTGTTTATTTGGCCTTGTCGCAACATTTTTTTACTATATATTTTTTGAATATTTGTTAGCACATCAAGAAAGAATGTCGCTTCGACCAATAATATTTATAAAGCCTCTTGCTTACGCGGTAGTATTAGTGGCTATTTACTCTGCCGTTAAGCAGATAGCACATACGTTAAACGAGATAAGACTACATACAAATTTCTTATTTTTCTCTATCCTTTTTGTGATATTTACAATAGCAAAAGCAACAACTGACTACATGTATATATATGCTTACGATTATAATTTTTTAAATATCTTTGGTACGCACAATGCCTCAATTAAATCTTTAGTTTCTAGTGCCAATACAATCTTATACATTGGAGTATTTGCTCATTTGTTAGCTACAGTATTTTTATTTTTATTTACAACAAGATTAGTAAGTGCAACTAAAAGTAGGCTATTTTGGATAAATTTTATATTGTTTGTGGTAAGTTCGGTCATACTTTTAGCACTACTATTTCCAGATAAACCAGACTTTATAGGCCTTTTAACCAAAAACATAGACCTTTTTAATATGGCAGAGTTTTTCTTTTTACTAATTGCTTGGTATAGCGTGAAAAAAGACACAAAAGAGCAGGATAGATCATAAAACGGCATTTGGCGATAAATTTATAGTTTAAACAGCTAAAGACAAGATGGTTTTTTGTCTTTAGCTTCGCTATGAGGAGATGAGGCAAAATTTCGCGATACGAATGGGCTCAAAAGTGGTAGTATTTTGCGATAGATTTAAATGTTGCGCAGTTAAAATTCGCACAGACTAGACACATAAAAATTTAAATTTTGACTACTGAATCATCAAGACAAAGTATATTGTGATGATTTTAAATGTTTTGCTTCGCGAGCTTGCAACCGCAAGCAGAAATGAAGAAATTTTTGACTAAAGATAGAACATATAAGTTCGGCTCGTAAAATTTAAGCCACCAAGACAAGAAATTTTTGTTTTATTAGTGATTTTTAAACCCTAAGATACAGTATTTTTTTGCTAGACGAGGCAAAATTTTACAATACAAAGGAGCATATATATAGTATGTGACTGAAGTAGAGTGAAATTTTAACGACGTATAACAGAAAAAGACAAATCGCCAAAGACAAGAAATTTTTTGTTTTAGACAAGGCGGATGAGCAAAAACAAGGGAGCGTATATATGATACGTAACCGAAGTTTGAAGCGATATCCAACGCAGTATAAAACAAAAAGAACTTGTCTTTTTATAATTTTCTCATCTTTGCTATTTCGTCACGTAACGCCGCCGCCTTCTCAAACTCCAGCTGTGCCGCCGCTTCAAGCATCTGCTTTCTTAGCTCTTTTACGATCGCGGCTCGCTCGCTAGCTGGCATCTTTTCTAAATTTTTACCACGCTTATAAATTTCACCATCATCTTCGACATGCAGGCTCTCTTCGATATTCCTGCTTGCAGAGTGCGGCGTTATGCCGTGAGCTTTGTTGTATTCATCTTGAAATTTACGCCTAGCTGTCGTTGTATCGATCGCCTCTTTCATCGAGTGTGTGATCTTTTTGGCAAACATTAACACCTTGCCATTTATGTTTCTAGCCGCACGCCCCATCGTCTGTATAAGGCTCGTGGTAGAGCGTAAAAAGCCCTCTTTATCAGCGTCCATGATCGCTATCAGGCTCACTTCAGGCAGGTCCAGCCCCTCACGAAGCAAATTTATACCTATTAGCATGTCAAATTCGCCGCTTCTAAGCCCTCTAATGATCTCATTTCGCTCGATCGCGTCGATGTCTGAGTGCATATACTTGACCTTTATGCCAAGCTCGATGTAGTAGCGGCTCAGCTCCTCGGCCATCTTTTTAGTTAGCACCGTAACTAGCACGCGCTCACCTCTAGCGATCACCGCCTTTGCCTCGTCAAATAGCGCTTCAACTTGGTTGTCACTATCTTTTATCTCGATGAGAGGATCAAGCAAGCCAGTAGGTCGCAAAATCTGCTCATAGACGTGTCCTTGGCTGATACCAAGCTCATATTCGTTTGGTGTGGCTGAGACAAAGAGAAATTTCGCCTTTTTGCTTATGAACTCATCAAATTTAAGCGGCCTGTTATCAAGCGCTGAAGGCAAGCGAAATCCATACTCTACAAGCACCTCTTTACGGCTCCTGTCACCCGCATACATACCCCTAAACTGTGGCAAACTCACGTGGCTCTCATCGACGATGACCAGATAGTCTTTGCCGCTTATCTCAAAGTAGTCAAACATCGAGTACGGCGTCTCTCCGGGCTTTTGTCCGGTTAGGTGGCGCGCGTAGTTTTCGATGCCCTTGCACATACCAGTGCTTGCCATCATCTCAAGGTCAAACTCCACCCTTTGCTTTAGCCTCTGTGCCTCGACTAGCTTGCCCTGCTCGTTAAACTCTTTTAAGCGCGCATCAAGCTCCTCTTCGATCTCTTTCATAGCGATCTTTAGCCTATCGGCACCCACGATGAACTGGCTGGTCGCATAAAGCGTAAATTTAGAGATGTCCTTTAGCCTTTTGTTATCAAGCACGTCAAAATGATACATCGCATCGATCTCATCGCCAAAAAACTCGACCCTTAGAGCTTCGTCGTTGTAGTAAGCTGGGTAAATATCCACCACATCGCCATTTACACGAAAATCCCCCCTGTCAAAGTAGTTGTCATTACGCTTGTAGCCCATATCCACGAGCTGCTCTAAAAGCTTTCTTTGGCTTATCTTCTCGCCCACGCTAAGATATGCCACCATCCCCTTATACTCGCTTGGATTGCCAAGGCCGTAGTTTGCAGAGACTGAGGCGACACAGATGACGTCGTCAAAGCTTAGCAAACTAGCCGTCGCAGAGAGGCGCAGGCGCTCAAGCTCCTCATTTACCGAGCTATCCTTTTCTATATATAGGTCGCTTCTTGGGATGTAGGCCTCTGGCTGGTAGTAGTCGTAGTAGCTTATGAAGTACTCGACATGGTTTTTTGGGAAAAAGCCCTTAAATTCGCTGTAAAGCTGCGCAGCTAAGGATTTGTTATGCGTCATTATAAGCGTTGGCATGTTTAGCTCACGTATAACGTTTGCCATGGTAAAGGTCTTGCCAGATCCTGTAACACCTAGAAGAGTTTGGTATTTATTGCCTGAATTTATGCTTTTTACTATCTCTTTTATCGCTCTTGCTTGGTCACTGCTTGGGCTAAATTTAGATGAAATTTCAAATTTACTCATTGATTGCCTTTAAATTTGGGCGAATTTTATAGCAAAGATAGTGCTTTGTCAAATGAGAATTTTAATAAGAATTTAGCCTCTGCGTGTTAGAATACGAGCCTAATTATTATTTTAAAGGAACTTTTATGTTTGAAGATAATGCGATCTTAACCACACTAAGCGATAAAGTAAATGACCTGATCACAAAATATGACGAACTTTGCAAAACGAACGAAGAGTTGCGTAATGAGATCGTAACTTTAAAAGCACAAAATGAGGCAAAAAGCAATCAAATCATGCGTTTAGAAGAGGATCTTGACAAGAAAAATACCGAAGCTGACGATGTAATGAGAAAAATCGAAGCTGTCCTTGGCAGATAAGCTTGGTTAAAATATGAAAAAAATTACGCTCACGATATCATCTCGCGACTACACGATCACGCTTGATGATGATTTTGCTAAATTCTTTGAAGATGACTGGCAAAATTTAATGGGCGGGCGCCAATTTATCGAGCCAAAAGAGCTTTTAAATGCCTTTATAGAAAAATGTTATGAAAATTATGCTGTGATAAAGGCAGTAAAAAATTTAACTGGCAACGTTGATGAGATATTAAAGCGAGAAGAGAGATGAAAAGACGAGCTTACACCTTACTTGAGCTAATATTTATAGTAGTTATACTAGGTATTTTAAGCACAGTCGCTATACCTAGGCTATTTTTTTCTAGAAGTGATGCTACCATCTCAAATGCCAAAACTCAACTTGCTGCTATAAGAAGTGGAATTTCACTAAAATACAATGACAATATCTTGCAAGCAAAGCCAGAATTTCCACAAAAACTAGACGATGGCGATCCAAGCAGACTCTTTAAAAATGTTATAAATATACCGATAAAAGATAGCGGCAGCAAAAATGGCTGGCACAGAATAAGCGATGACAAATATACATTTAGGTTAGATGGCAAAGTAGCAAATTTCAAATACGACAAAAATACTGGCGATTTTGGTTGCAGCGATGAAAATGAAATTTGCAAATCACTTCAGTAATGCATTATTACATACTCGCATTTTATGGGCTAAATTTAGCCCCACTCACTTATGAAAGCGATCAAAAACTAGAAAAATTTCAAGGCGTAAAGGCTTCTTTAAGAGGCAAAATTCTTACTGCCTTTGTCCTAAAAGAGACAAGCAAGCCAGAGTTTAAAACAAGTAAAATTTTAGAAATTCTACCGATTAACCTAACTTCAATGCAAAGTGAATTGGCAATATTTATCTCAAAATATTACACATGCGAGCTTGGCGTCAGCCTAAATTTATTTGAACCAAATGACATTATTGCAGTAGATCAAATTTATGAAAATCAAAATTTTAATTTGACACCCAAACTAAGCGAAAAACAGCAAGAGGCTTTGGAATTTATAAATAAACGTAAAATTTCACTCATCTTTGGCGACACTGGAAGCGGAAAAAGCGAAATTTACATCGCAAAGATTAGAGAAATTTTAAACACAGGTAACCAAGCGCTATTTTTAATGCCTGAAATTTCACTCACGCCACAAATGCAAAAACGCCTTGAGAGCTTCTTTGGCGAGGCAGTAGCTGTTTGGCACTCAAAGATCACGTCAAAGAAAAAAGAGCAAATTTTAAAAGATATAAAAATTGGAAAAGTTAGGCTCGTTGCAGGTGCGAGATCGGCTTTATTTTTACCACTTGAGAGGCTAAAACTCATCATCATAGACGAAGAACACGACGATAGCTACAAAAACACAGGTTCAAAACCACACTACAACGCAAGAGATCTCGCACTCTTTTTAACTAGCAAATTTGATCTACAAGTGGTGCTTGGAAGTGCCACGCCAAGCCTTACTAGCTTTTACA
This sequence comes from Campylobacter concisus, assembly GCF_003048535.1. Lineage (NCBI taxonomy): Bacteria > Pseudomonadati > Campylobacterota > Epsilonproteobacteria > Campylobacterales > Campylobacteraceae > Campylobacter > Campylobacter concisus. The sequence continues at coordinate 57,067 of NZ_PIRQ01000009.1, forward strand.
AGCATGGGCATTTTCGCTTAAAAGGGACATATTTTGATTCGCAAAAAAATTACATTTTCGATGAGAGCGAGACTGGAATTAGTGAAATTTTAAAAGATGAAATTTCAAAGACACTCGCGAATAAAAAGCAAGCTGTCATCTGCCTGCCAACAAGAGCAAATTTTAAATATCTAGTCTGCAAAAACTGCGGTGAAACGCTAAAGTGTCCATTTTGCAGTATCGGTATGAGCTATTACAAAAAACAAAACGTGCTAAAGTGTCAATACTGCGAGCATAAAATGGCCGTGCCAAAGACCTGCCATCAGTGCGGCAGCGAGATGATAGAGGCTAAAAAGATCGGCACTAGCGAGCTACTTGAGCGGCTGCAAAACGAGTTTGCGAACGCCAGAATCGCTAAATTTGACAGGGATGAGATAACGACGCAAAACAAGCTCATAAATGCTTTGAAGAAATTTAACGACGGCAAGATAGATATCTTGCTTGGTACGCAAATGCTAAGCAAAGGGCATGATTACCACAACGTAGAGCTTGCTGTCATCATGGGATTTGACGAGCTTTTAAATTTTCCTGATTATAAGGCCAGAGAGCGAACGCTTGCTCTTGCCATGCAAGTAGCCGGAAGAGCTGGTAGAAACGGGGCTGGTAGAGTTATCATTCAAAGCAAACAAAGAGAATTTTTTGAGAGCTACATCAGTGATTATGACGCATTTCTAAAAGAAGAGATTGGCTACCGCGAGGGGCTTTATCCGCCATTTACTAGGCTTCTTCGCATTATCATCTCACATAAAGATGAACACATAGTAAAAAATACAATGAATGAATTTATACAAAGAATAGAACCTTTAAGAAGCGATGAACTTGAGATCATAGGATACGGAAAGTGCCAGATCGAGTATCTTGGAAGCAAATTTAGATATGAAATTTTACTCCGCTCAAACTCTCATATACCTCTTTTAAAAGCTGCAAACCTCTGCAAAAGCGAACTTAGCGATATCGATATTGATCCAGTCAATTTTAGTTAAAAATGCTAGTCTAAAACTATCCAACAAAGACATGGTAAATTTTAAAATAGATAATAGAGAAACCTAAGGCTTATGAAAGCATTATGAAATTTGATAAGTTGGCTATAAAGAGTAAGTAAAATTTTAGAAACTACATCCAATAAAAATACTAATTTTTATAAACTATTAAAAATAAATTTTCAAGCCTTTTAAAAGCCATTTTTCTTTATAATCCCCAATAAAAATTTAAAGGCAAAATTTTGCAACGATACCCAACAAAACAGATAAAAATTCGCAATGTTTTAATAGGTGGCGACGCACCAATATCCGTGCAATCAATGACATTTTCAAAGACAAAAGACGTAAAAGGCACGCTTGAGCAGATACAAAGGCTATATTTTGCGGGCTGTGATATCGTGCGCTGCGCAGTTTTTGATAAAGAGGACGCCAGCGCGCTAAAACAGATAGTTGCAAGCTCACCTATTCCAGTCGTTGCAGACATCCATTTTAATCACACCTACGCGCTTATAGTTAGCGAATTTGTCGATGCTATCCGCATAAATCCCGGCAACATCGGCTCAGCCAAAAATATAAAAGCAGTCGTTGATGCCTGCAAACAAAGAAATTTGCCTATCCGTATAGGTGTAAATTCTGGCTCGCTTGAAAAGCAGTTTGAAGACCGCTACGGTCGCACAGTTGAGGCGATGGTAGAGAGTGCGATGTATAACATCAAGCTTCTTGAGGATTTTGACTTTACAGACATTAAAATTTCACTCAAATCAAGCGACGTTGAACGCACGATGCAAGCTTATAGAGCGCTTCGCCCAAAGACAAACTATCCATTTCATCTAGGTGTAACAGAGGCAGGTACCACTTTTCACGCCACTATCAAGTCCGCGATCGCTCTTGGCGGGCTTTTGCTTGAGGGCATAGGCGACACGATGAGAGTTAGCATAACTGGCGAGCTTGAAGAGGAGATAAAAGTCGCAAAAGCGATCTTAAAAGATAGCGGCCGTCAAAAAGAGGGGCTAAACATCATCTCATGCCCAACTTGCGGGCGTTTGCAAGCTGATCTAATGGCAGCAGTAAAGCTCGTAGAAGAAAAAACAAAAGGTATAAAAGAGCCATTAAACGTCTCAGTCATGGGCTGCGTGGTAAATGCAATCGGTGAGGCAAAAGGCGCAGATGTTGCCATAGCATTTGGCAAAGGCAATGGCATGATAATGCGTCACGGCGAAGTGGTCGCAAGGCTGCCTGAGAGCGAGCTTGTAGATAGATTTTTACAAGAGATCGATGACGAGATAAAAAGTAGAGACTAAAGGAAAATTTGTGGCAAAGCAAAGAGTTAACGAGATAGAATTTACCAACCTTTACGACATTGATATGGAGCGAGCTATACTAAGCTCCATTTTGCAAAACAACGATATTTTAGGTGAAATTTTTGACATTGTTAAGGCAAAGGATTTTTATCTAAAAGGGCATTCGCAAATATACGATGCAATGGTAGCTTGCCTAAATAGCGATGATCCTATAACTATGCCATTTTTAAAAAATAGACTTGGCGAAAAATACGACGAAGAGCTAATACTAGATATTTTGGGCACAAATTCCCTAATAGACATTCAAAAATACGCAAACGAACTAAGAGAAAAATCCATAAAAAGAAGTCTTGTAAAGATCGCTCACAATATACCAAGCAAAGTAAATGAAGACAAACCAAGCCGTGATATGGTCGATGATCTTAGCCAGGAATTTTACTCTTTGATAGAAGGTGGAAGCACTGGAGTTATAAAAGAAGGCAAAGAGATCATCATGAAAATGATGGATCATATTAATGCTCAAGCTTTACTTGGCGAAAAAGATATCGTTGGACTTGATACTGGATTTAAAAAGCTAAATGAGATGATAAAGGGCTTTAAAAATGGTGACCTCATCATCGTCGCAGCTCGTCCAGGCATGGGAAAAACGACACTTTGTTTAAATTTTATGAGTCAGGTTCTAAAAAATAATGCTGGAGTTGTTTTCTTCTCGCTTGAGATGCCAGCTGAGCAGATAATGATGAGAATGCTAGCAAGCAAGACCTCTATCCCGCTTCAAGACATAATGACTGCAAAGATGGATGATGAAGCGTTGGCTAGATTTAGCGATGCTTGCGAAGAGTTTGCTGCTAGCAAGCTTTTTGTGCATGATAGTGGCTATGTAAATATCCATCAAGTAAGAACGCAAATGCGAAAACTAAAGGCTATGCATCCTGAAATTTCACTTTGCGTGATCGACTACATCGGTCTTATGATGAGTACAAATAACTACGCTGATCGTCACGTCCAAATAGCTGAAATTTCTCGTGGATTAAAGCTTTTGGCGCGTGAGTTAGATATGCCAATCATCGCTCTTTCTCAGCTAAACAGAAGCCTTGAATCTCGCGCAAATAAACGCCCTATGCTAAGCGATCTAAGAGAGTCAGGCGCGATCGAGCAAGATGCTGACATCATTCTTTTTGTTTATAGAGATGAGTTTTATCTAGAACAAGAAGAAAAAGAGAAAGAAAAACGCGCAAGTGCTGAGGGCAAAGAGTACAAGAGCAATCACGTCTTTAATAAGCTTCAAGAAAAGGCCGAGATCATAGTTGGCAAAAATAGAAATGGTGAAACTGGCTCAGTTGATGTGCTCTTTCAAAAGCAACACTCAAGGTTTGAAGATATGTCTGCAATGCCAGTATCTGATGTTTCATTTGAAGGCTGATGCGTTTTAAAGCTTTAAAAAATAGAGAAATTTTTACTATATTTTGTCTGTTTTGCCTTTGTATTTTTTCTATAAATTTAGCTATTAGCTATCATAAATATCAAATTTTTATGGACAAAGGTGAACAAGAGCTAACAGCAACCGTGATTTCTAGCTACGAAAAGCTTGGAGATGACGGCAAGAAAAGGCAAATTTTAAAGCTTAAGACTGATGAGTTTTCATTTTATACACTTGGAGCTAAAACAGATGACTTTAAAGCTGGAGATAATATATTTCTAAGCGTCATAAATTTAGACGTTAGTTTTAAAGACTATCTTGCTTCCTCCTTTTACATGCCTAGCTTTTCACGCGAAAAACTGCCACAAAAAGCCACGCTAAATATCAATCAAAAACTACAATCACTAATCTACGCCCAGCATGAAAATAGTAAAATTTCACAGCTCTACTCGGCTCTATTTTTAGGCACAAATATAGACGGCGAGCTAAGAGATGACGTCTCGCACCTTGGTATAGCGCATCTTATAGCCATAAGTGGCTATCATTTAGGTTTTATAAGTGCAGTTATATTTTTTGTATTTAGGCCGCTTTTAAAATTTTTATATGTGAGATTTTTACCTTTTAGAAATTACAACTTTGATCTAGCCATTATCGTTTTTATAGTCTTGTCATTTTACTTTTTTATAATAGGCTTTATACCAAGCTTTTTGCGAGCATTCTTAATGAGCATTTTAGGATTTTATTGCACGTTAAAAGGTGTTAAAATTTTAAACTTCAAAATACTTTTTATAGTGGCACTTGTTAGCATATCGCTCTTTCCGCAGCTACTTTTTAGCGTAGGTTTTTACTTTTCACTTATGGGTGTTTTTTACATATTTTTATATTTTAAACACTTAAAAGATAAATTTTCACCCTTCATCCATCTTATACTTTTAAATTTATATGTTTGCTTTGCAATGGAAATTTGCGTGCTTTATTTCTTTCCGCTCATTAGCTTACAGCAGCTTAGCGTCCTTGCTATCAACTACATCTTTAGCGTTTTTTATCCATTAAGTGCTGCACTTCATATCGCTTCGTATGGCGACATTTTTGATGGATTGCTAAATAATGTTTTAAATTTTAGACTAAGCTCGACTAAAATTTTTGTGCCAGCCATTATTTTTATCTTTTATAATATCGCTTCACTTCTAGCTATAAAATTTAGATCTATATTCTACATTTTACCGCTGCTTGGGCTTTTGTGCTTTTTCGTTGCCAGCTATAAAATTTACGCCTAAGCGATCTTCATACCATAAAATTTCATTATCTTGTTATGAATTATCAAAGATATATACATTATAACAGCGCCTAAAATTAGCCTAGTTAAGTTTGTATCCTTTTGCCAAAAGGCTAAATTTACAATGATAGCAGCTGGAATGAGAGCGTTATTCATGATGGCAAGCACGCCGCTATCGACCTCGCAAGCACCTTTGTTCCACATAAAATATCCAACTCCACTAGCGACTATGCCAAGCCAGAGAAGCACTAAAATTTGCGTTGAAGTAAGTGAAAATTTGGCTGGATTGCCAAGAGTAAGAAGCGCAACGATAGCTACAAAAAATGCCCCAAAGTGAAAGTAGCCAAAGACATTTTTTTGGTCCACGTCAAATTTTTCTAAAAGTGCCTTATATGCACTCTGCCCTGCTCCAAAGCAGATATTTGCCGCTTGCACTAGCAAAAAACCCTTTAATACACCATCGTTTATAGCGCCATATTTTATAACCAAAGCTCCAAAAACCGCAACGCCAACGCTAAATAGATAAAGTGGCCTAAATTTAAAGCTAAATGCGTCATAAATGAGCGTCACATAAAACGGCGTAAAAATGGTAAAAAGTGCTACTTCTGGCACACTTAGATACAAAAATGAATTGTAATAAAATAGATACATAAGTCCTATTTGCACAGCTCCGATCGCCATGATGCCAAATGCTAGCTTTGGGCTGATGCCACGAAATTTTGTAAATGGCAAAAAGACTAAGCTCGCAAGCGTAACCCGAATAAAAACAGCCAAATAGCTATCAACCTTGCCAGCTAAAAACTCACCTATCAAACTAAAGCTAAACGCCCACAAAATGGTTACAAAGATCAGTTTATTCAATTATCACCTCATTTATTTTTCTTGCACATTCAAAAAAATACTCAAGCTTGTTTAGCTCAAGTAAATCGCCATCAAGTATGAAATTTGCCCTATCACTAAAATTTTTCTCACTCACAAATAGAAATTCTTCATATTTTATCTCGCCATCAAGATAGCCATTTAGCAGATCAATAAAATCACTATCAAGCTTATCTTGCTTCAAATCTTGCAAATTTAACTTTGCGCTTAAGCCTTTGATCGTGCTTTCTAGCTCTTTTAGGCGAGTGATTATCCTATTTTCCTCATCACTTAGATCAAGTGCCGCCTTTTGCTCTTCAATGCGTTTAACTTGACTTTGCTTGCTAAGACTTAAGCTATCAGGTAGCTTCCACTCAAACTCCACTCTAGGCTTGTTCGCAACAGCGTAAGCGCCTATCATCTGCGAAGTCGTCCTCTCACCTTTTTTAAAGCTGTTATTATTCACACTTTGTGTATCTTTTAAGTAAATTTTTGGAGCAAATTTGCTCTTTTGCTTCTCATTTTCTTGCTCTTTTATAAATTTTTCTTGCTCCATTGCCCCAAGTTTTGCGCTTATATCATCTTTGCTAAAATCAGGCATCATTATCTTTGAGCCAGCGTTAAAGCCGATCTCGCCATTTGAGAGCAAATTTATCCTTGAGTTTAGCTCGGCTAGCTTAAGCCCAAGCTCGTCTAGCTCGGCTCTTTTTTTATCAAGAGTAAAATTTATCGCATCAAACTCAGCTTTATTTATCTCGCCATACTCAAACCAAAACTCATTTTCAGCCGCAGCCTTAGCAAAGCTATCGACAAATTTTGTCTCTAAATTTATAAGTGAATTTAGGGCAATGGCGTTGAAATAAACCTTTGCGACCTGAAAAGCGGTGAGATTCATCAGCTCTTCGTCTTTGTAGATTTTCTCCACGCCCTTGTGGTCTAAAATTTTATCAGCAGCCTCGCTCGCACCACCGTCAAAGATGAGGTACTCGACCTTTGCCGTGATCGATCCAGCCTTTGTCATATACCCGCCCTTTAGCTCGTCAGGCACAAAGGTATATCTGCCATCAAGGGATAAATTTAGCTTTTTACTCTTATTTTTATTTATATATTCATTTTTATTAAATTCTTTCAAACTCTCAAGCCTTGCACTTTGCGCTAGAGCGATGATCTCTAGTAAATTTCCAGCCCAAAGAGGCAAAGCAAAGAGCAAAACAGCTAAAATTTTCTTCAAATTCTCTCCCTTTCATAAAATTTTCTTATAAATTTATCAAGATTATAGACCCATGCAAACAGAACTGGCACGACAAGCAGGCTTAGCAAAGTCGAGCTAATGAGCCCAAAGATGATGCTTATAGCCATAGGCGAGTTTGCCTCATAGCCAGCACCCCTGCTAAGTGCCAGCGGAAGCATAGCAAATATCATCGCAAAAGTAGTCATCAAAACAGCCCTTAGGCGCTTTTTTGCAGCCATTTTTACAGCTTCATTTGCCTCTATGCCGTTATTTGCAAAGTGGTTTGCAAAATCAACGACTAAGATAGCGTTTTTACCAACCATGCCAAAGAGCAAGATGACGCCAACCATGACAAATAGGCTAAATGGATTGCCACTTATAAAAAGTCCGATCACGACGCCACAAAAGGCAAGTGGCATGGCTAGCATGATAAGAAATGGCAGCAAAAAGCTCTCATAAAGTGCAGCAAGCACCATGTAAATAAGCACAGCACTAGCGCTCACTGTAAAGATAAAAGAAGCGTTCGTATCATCCATCAGCTCCACAAATCCAAGAAATTTATACTTGAAATTTGCTGGCAAAATTTCATCAAGCTTCTTTGAAATTTCATTTGCCACGCTATTTAGCGGCGCGTTGTTTTTGGTATTTGCTAGAAATTTTATCTCATCAGCTCTATTAAACCTCGAAATACTAGCTGGCTTTTGCTCAAAACTAATCGTCGCCACATCACCAAGTGTGACAAAAAAGCCCTCTTTGCTTCTTATCTTGGTCTTTAAGATATCATCTGTATCGCTTCTAAATTTATCATCAAGACGCATGTAAAGCTCATACTCTTTGCCATTTTCGTTTTCAAAAACAGAGACCTCGTTCTGGCTAAATGCGCTATAAACAGCACTTGCAACGCTAGCTTTATCTAAAATTAGCCTCTTTGCCTTATCTTCATCAATAGAAATTTGCACACGCTTTAGCAGATCTTCTTCAGGAGAATTTACGTCCGTTGCGTCATTTATCTCTTTTAGCATTTTGCTGATCTTTGGTACAAATTTTTCTAACTCTTTGCCATTTTCAGAAGTGATAGTAAGCTTTACTGGCTGCACATCGCCACCTTCAACCACTGGCAGATCAGCCACGATGACGCTCATATCATCACTCTTTAGTCTGTCACGAAAACTTTGCATGATAGCGTTTTGCCGCTCGTGATTAACCCTATCTTTTAGCTCCTTTAGCCTAACGTAAGCCTTTACAAGATAGGGCTGCTTGGCGTCTGTGTAGCCAAGGATGAAGTACGCATAAGCGACCTGAGGATCGGCGTTTATGAGTGAAATTTTATCTTTTAGCCTCTCTTTGCTAGCTTGCAGGCTAAGTGAGGGATCAAGCTTAAAGTAGATATTAAACTCCGAGTTATCCTCGCTTGGCATGAAGTCGCCTCCTACAAATTTAGCCAGTCCAAACGAGCAAACAACGACCGCAAGCGTTATAGCTAAAAATATGAGCTTAAATTTAAGCGCTAAAGTTAAAAGCTTCTCGTAGCCATTTTCAAGCCACTCAAAAAACGGCTCGCTCTTTATGTAAAATTTGCTCTCTTTGGCATTTACAAACCTCGCACTTAGCGTTGGCACGAGAAAAATGCTAACAAAAAACGAGATAACGATGCCAGCTGCCACACTCATGGCAAAAGAGTTAAAGTACCTGCCAACTATGCCACTCATAAAGGCTATCGGCACAAAAACGCAAAGCAGCACGAGCGAGATAGCAAATACGCTAAATGCTATCTCACTTACCCCTGCAAAGCTTGCTTTTAGGGCATTTGGCTCATCTTTTAGCTTGCTAGCGATGTTTTCAGTGACAACTATCGCATCGTCGATGAAAATTCCGATGCCAAGTGTGAGCGCTATGAGGCTTAAGCGGTTTATGTCGTAGCCTAGGGCATTTATGATGAAAAATGTCGCTACGATGCTAGTTGGTATCGCTACGACTGAGATGATGGTTATCGAGAAATTTCTTAAAAACAGATATACGATCACGATTGTTAGCAAGACGCCAAGGATCATATCAAAGGCGGTTTGATCGATGTGTTTTTGTATCACTTCGCTCTTATCGTAGGCTATTTTTACGTCGTATTCGCTGCCAAGCAGGCTTTTAAACTGATCTAGTTTTGACTTAGCTAGAGCGATCACGGTTAGAGCGTTTGCGTCTGGAGCTAGCTCAAGACCTAGCAAGACGCCACTTTTTTTATCCATTATCGCTGCTTCGTTTGCGTCTTTGTAAGCAAGATCAACACTTGCGATATCTTTTAAAAAGACCCCTTGCTTGATCGTTAAATTTCTTATCTCATCTATGCTTTTGGCACTGAAATTTGACTTGATCGCCATTTGGATCTGCTCATTTTCTATCTTGCCAAGCGGCGCTTTTAAATTTTCAACCTTTATCAAATTTGCCACTTCATTTGCGCTAAGGGCGTTTTTATCAAGCTTAAATCTATCTAGTAAAATTTTCACCGCTGGCTCTAAAAAGCCATTAGTCTTGACCTTTGAAACGCCGCTTATGCGCTCTAAAAATGGCTTTGCCACGTCGTCGATCTCTTGCATGAGCCTAGTTTCATTGCCATCAAGCCTTGTGATAAAAAGGCTAAATACAGAAGAAGAGAGCCCGTTTAGCTTTTCTATCTCGTAGTTTGCGCCAACTCTCGCCTTTTGCATCTTGTCACGGACGTCGTTTGTAGCGCTCTCTAGGTCTTTGTTTAGCTCAAATTCGATACTTACCACGCTTAGGTTGTCAAAGCTAGTTGAGTAAAGCTTTTTTATCCCCTCGATGCTTGAGACCTCGTCCTCGATCTTTTGCGTGATCTTAGTTTTTATATAGTTCATATCGCCGTTTGCGTAGGTCGTGATCTTGACTATCGGGATATTTACTTGTGGATATAAATTTACATTCATCGTCTTTAGCGAGTAGATGCCAAAGACAACGAGGCTTAAAAATATCATAAGCGTAGTTATGGGGCGGTTGATGGCTGTTTTTATCATTTTCTATTACTAACTAGCACTCTGCCTTGACCAAACATGCCAGGTTTTAGCCCAGTGTCATAAGCCTGGGCGTAAAATTTCCTGGTGTCTCGCTTAATCTCTGGATAGATGAGAGCGATTTTTACCTCTTTTTCATCGCTTGCTGCGTCAAGTTTAAATTTAAATGTATCGCCAACTTTTACTAAATTTGCATATTTTTCATCGATCGCTATTAAAATTTTAACCTCTTCAGAGTTTAAAACAAAGGCTGGCTGAAGCGGCGAAGCACTCTCGCCAAGCTCGACATTTTTACTAGCTATGACGCCATCAAAAGGAGCTCTTAAAAGAGCCTTTTTAAGATGATCATCTGCATTTAAAATGGCTATCTGGGCACTCTCTACTCTAAGAGCTGCCTCATCAAATTTATACTTTACTTCGTCAAATTCTTGCTTTGAAGTGACATCCATTACTTGAGTAAATTTGTTTAAAGTATTTTTTGCAAATTCACTAGCATTTTTTGCCAGCTCAAGATCATTTTTTGCCTTTTTAAGAGCGATTTCTAGGCTGCTTTGATCAAGAATAGCTAAAGTGTCGCCCTTTTTAACGTGGCTTGAAACATCTACAAAAATTTTATCCACTTTGCCACTGCCCTCAAATGCAAGCTTTGAGCTTTGCTTGGCATAGACTTCAAAGTCAGCAAAAATTTCTTCACTAGCAAATGAAAAAATGCCAAATATCATCAAAATTATCAGCTTTTTCAATCTCTAATCCTCTCTAAAATCGGCTCGCCATTTTCAAAAAAGAACTCCGCTTTTTTGATCTCAAGCTCATCTTTTGCACTCTCAAAAAGGCTAATGGCATCAAATTTCTGAGAGAGCGCCTCAAGCAGGTCGCTATATCCCAAAAGCCCAGAGTTATACTTCTCATAGCTAGCTTTTAATGCCAAATCGCTTGCTTTTACATATTCGCTTAGTGAAACGATTTTTGAAGTGAGCACCACGATTTCACTTTGCAAATTTTTAAGCTTTGTCTCGTTTTCACGCTTTTTATACTCCAAATTTAGCCTTGCCTCATCAAGAGCGATCTTTTGGATCTGACTCATCTTGCTAGTGGCGAAAAAATCAAAAATTTTCCATTTAAAAGCGATACCAAATTTATTGCCATGAGTATCTTCTTTTAGGTATTTATCCACGTATGAGCGGTAAGAACTAAGCCTGCCTAGATCGATATCGTAGTTATTTTTATAAAATCCATAGCTATCATAAAGCACAACCTGAGGCAAAAAGCCAGACCTTGTTTCATCAAGCTTAGCCTCATTTATAAAAATATCCTGGCTTAGTCTATCAAGCTCGGCATTTTTTGAAGCTAAATTTGAGCTAATATCAGCCATCTTTGCTCCAGCTACTGGCAAAATTTTCTCACCAGTTAGCAAATTTATCTCATTTAAGATTTGCTCCATTTTGTTTTTGTATTCAAGCTGTGTGCTATTAGCTAAGTAATATTTAGCCCTTACATTTTCAAGCTCATCTTTTGCGGCAAGGCCTGCAATGTTTGCCTTTTCAAGCTTATCTAAAACGCCTTTTAAAAAATTTGCCTGAGCCTGCTTGGCTGCGATTATATTTTCAAGTGCAGCTGCGTTAAAGTATAAATTTACAGCCTTAAGTGCAAGGTAGTTTTTAGCTTCATCACTTGCTATGGCGGCTTTGTTTTTTAAAAGCTGACTCATCTTTAGCCTCGCCTCTCTAGCTCCGCCATCATATAGTAAAAAATCAATTCTAGCCAGCACACCGGCTGACTCTTTAGCGACTATGCTTGGAAATGTGCTTGCGTTTTTGCCGTATGAGCCCTCTAGGCTAAGGCTTGGCATATATGAGCTTAATGTGGCTTCATCGTTTAAATTTGCTCTTTTTAGCTCAAGCTCTTTGATCTTTGAAATCTCATTTTGCGTAGCTTTGTTTGCGATCACGCTCAGATTTGAGCCAAACAGAAGAAATGGCAAAAGAAGAAATAGAAAATTTTTCATCAGTGAAAGCTTTTTACTAAATTTCCTATTAGCAAATTCCAGCCATCTACTAGCACAAAGATGAGTAGCTTAAATGGCAGTGAGATCATTACAGGTGGAAGCATCATCATACCCATCGCCATCAAAACAGAGCTTACGACCATGTCGATGACCAAAAATGGCAAATAGAGCAAAAATGCTATCTCAAAAGATGTCTTTAGCTCACTTATCATGAAAGCTGACATTGCGATACTTAGCGGTATCTCTTCAATATTTGCTGGATTTTGTAAATTTCTAATCCTAAAGAAAAGTGCAAGGTCTTTTTCTCTTGTGTTTTTTACCATAAATTCTTTAAATGGCTTTAAGCTCTTATCAAGCATCTCCTCATAGCCTATCTGCTCAGCTATATAAGGCCTTATGCCATCGTCGTAGCTCTGCTTACCAACTGGCTCCATTATAAAAAATGTAAGCACCATCGCAAGCGAGATAAGCACCGTTGAAGGCGGAACTTGTTGCGTTCCCATAGCCTGGCGTAAAAAGGAAAAGACAATAACAAGCCTTAAGAAACTTGTCATCATAAAGATAAGCGAAGGAGCAAGTGCAAGTGCGGTGAGGATAAGTAAAACGTTTAGAGAATTTACTAGTTGCTCAGCATTTGCAGGAGAATTTAGACTTAAATTTATAGTTGGCAAGGCCGGATCAGCCCCAAAAACCGTGCAAAGTAAAACCGCTAAAGCAAGCAGTGCTTTCACGACTAATTCCTCATATCAAGGATACTTTTCTTAGTAGCCTCTTTATTTTTTGGCTCAAGCGATATGAAGTGAATTTCTACTCTATTGTTCTTAGCTCTGCCATCTTCTGTGCTGTTGCTAGCGATCGGATCAAACGAAGCTTTGCCAGAAGCTATTATTCTATTTTGTGGCACGCCATCGTTGATTAGCTCTTCAACCACACTTAAAGCCCTTGCAGTTGAGAGCTGCCAGTTATTTTTATAAGCTGAGTCTTTGCTTGGTTCTATATTATCTGTATGGCCGATGATATCGGCTTTTACATCATTAGGCATTTTCGCCACAATCATGCCTATTCGTTTTAAAAATAGCTTCGCATCTTCGCCAGAAATTTTAGCACTATCCTTATCAAAAAGCATAGCCGCTGGAAGCCTTACGATAAAGCCATCTTCACTCTCTTCCATCGTAATCTCGGGCGCTCCACTAGCAGCTAGCAGCTCATTTATCTTTTTAACATTCATATTTAGCTCACTTTGTGAGCCCTTTTGCTTACTTATCTTTTTTGCACGAGTATTTTCTGGATCTGTCTCTTTTTCTATCTGATTTTCAGGTCTAGCACCGCCTTCAAGTACGCTTAGAGCGCCAGCTAGCGAGCCAACAGCAGCCTCCATCTTTTTAGCATCCATTGTTGCCATCGAAAGAAGCAAAACGAAAAAGCAAAGCAAAAGCGACATGAGATCGCCAAAAGTAGCAAGCCACTCAGGCATACACTTTGGACACTCTTTAGGATCTATTAATTTACCCATTATTCAAACTGACTTTTTCTATCTTTTGGTGGTAAAAACGCCAAGAGCTTAGCTTCAAGGGTTCTTGGATTATCCCCTGCTTGTATCGCCATGATGCCCTCTAAAATGACTTGTTTTTCAAGTGCCTCGTCAGAGTCACGTATTGAGAGGATATTTGCCACAGGTGCACCGATGATGTTACCTATCATCGCACCATAAAGTGTCGTAAGCAAAGCAACCGCCATTGATGGACCGATCGCACTAGGATCTGACATGTTAAGAAGCATCGCAACAAGACCTATTAGAGTACCGATCATACCCATCGCACCAGCAAAACCGCCAATTTGTTCAAAAATTTTAATGTTATTTGTATGTCTAGCACTAGTTTGGTCTATGTCAATCTCTAAAAGCGCTCTTATAGCATCTGGCTCGTTACCATCGACAGCCATTGAAAGCCCTTTTTTCAAAAACTGATTTGTTTCGTTATTTACTTCGCTTTCGAGCGATAAGATACCATCACGTCTAGCTTTAGTTGAATAATCGACTATTTTTTTTATAGTCTCAGGTAAATTTACTACGACTGATGGTTTAACAGCAATGCCATAAAATTTACCGATTCCTTTAAGCGTCTCCATCTTGAAGCCAACCATCATAACGCCGATAGTACCACCAAAAACGATCATCACAGAAGGAATATCGATGTATGGTCCTATACCAACGCCTATCGCCATTGATCCAAACAAAAGCACCAGGGTCAAAACCCAGCCGACGACGGTTCCTAAATCCATTTAAGCTCACTTTATTTATAAATTCTTAAGAATTGCTATTTTATTAGCTTTTTGTTGAAACAATCGTTAAATTAAAAAAAATGTTTGGTATTTTTTGCTACAATCTGCGAAATTTTTAACGTTAAAAGGCTTAAAAATGAACAATACTTCAATCATAATTTTAGCGGCTGGTCTTGGCACCAGAATGAAATCAAAACGCCCAAAAGTTCTATTTGAGCTATGTGGCGAGCCAATGATCATTCACATATTAAAGCAAGCTTATGCGATCACAAATGACGTTAGCGTCGTGCTTCACTACGAAAAAGAGTTAATTAGCAAAAAGATAAAAGAAATTTTCCCTCAAACTAAAATTTTCGAGCAAGATCTAGCAAATTTTCCAGGCACTGCTGGCGCGATAAAGAGCGTAAATTTAAGCGGCGAAAAGGTGCTTGTAACTTGTGGCGATATGCCTCTTGTAAAATCAACCGATCTAATGCGCCTAGCAAATGCTGAAGCGGACGTGGTTATGAGCTCATTTGAAGCGGCAAATCCTTTTGGCTACGGCAGAGTTATCATAAAAAATGGTAAAGTTGAAGGCATCGTCGAGCAAAAAGATGCGAGCGAAGCGCAACTTGCGATAAAAAGCGTAAATGCTGGCTGCTACTGCTTTAAACGCGAAGCGCTAGAGCAAATTTTACCACTCATAAGCAACCAAAACGCGCAAAAAGAGTACTACCTAACTGACGCCATAAAAATAGCAAATGAAAAGGGTTTAAAGTGCGTTGCAGTGAGTGTTAGCGAGCAAAATTTCATGGGCATAAACGATAAATTTCAGCTTAGTATCGCTGAAAAAATAATGCAAGATGAGATCAAGCAAAATTTGATGAAGGCTGGCGTTTTGATGCGCATGCCTGAGAGCATTTTCATAGATAGCAGGGCTAAATTTGAAGGCGAATGCGTGCTCGAAGAAAACGTAAGTATCCTTGGCGAGTGCGTCATCACAGAGAGCGTCATCAAAAGCTCATCGGTGATCGAAAGCAGCGTCATCAAAAACTCAGACATCGGCCCACTAGCTCACATAAGGCCAAATTCTGAAATTTCTAACACACATATAGGAAATTTTGTCGAGGTTAAAAAAGGCGTTCTTAGCGGCGTAAAAGCTGGACACTTAAGCTATCTTGGCGACTGCGAGATAGAAAGTGGCACAAATATCGGTTGTGGCACAATCACGTGCAACTACGACGGCAAGGCAAAATACAAAACCAAGATCGGCAAAAACGTCTTTGTTGGCTCAGATACCCAGCTAGTTGCCCCTGTCAATATCGCTGATAATGTTATCATCGCAGCTGGCAGCACCATCACAAAAGATGTTGAGAGTGGAGCGCTAGCGATTAGCAGAGGTCGTCAAGAGAACAAAAGCGGCTTTTTTGAGAAATTCTTTGGCAAAGACGATGTTAAAAAATAAAAAAATTTTACTAGCAGTTTGCGGTAGCATCGCCTTTTATAAAGCTTACGAGATTTTATCACTGCTCAAAAAGCAAGGCGCTGATGTTTATGTGGCTTTAAGCGACGGAGCACTTGAATTTTGCAGTGTAAGCGGCTTTGAGGCGCTAAGTGAGCATAAAATTTTAAGTTCACAAACACAAAACTGGCAAGATGGCGTAAATCATATAGCCTACTCTAAAATGGATCTAGTTCTAATCGCTCCAGCCTCGGTAAATACGATAAATAAACTAACAGCTGGCATCTGTGACAATGTCTTCATGCAAACACTAATCGCCGCCTCACACGTGCCCTTAGTTGTCGCTCCAGCTGCAAATAACAATATGATCGAGCACTTCGCGACGCAAAACTCACTTGAAATTTTAAAGAAAAACGGTGCTTTAGTGGTTGAGCCAGTTTTAAAAACTCTAGCTTGCGGTGACGTTGGCAAAGGCGGTCTTGCAAGCCCTGAAGTGATAGTAGAAGCTGCCATTAAAAGGCTTAGTAAGCCTCTTTTTGCAGGCAAAAAAGTAGTGATCACTGGTGGCGCGACGACAGAAAAGATAGATGACGTTAGAGCCATTACAAATTTCTCAAGTGGCAAGATGGCAAGAGCCTTGGCAAGAGCCTTTTACTATGCGGACGCAGAGGTAAAATTACTTGCTAGCTTTGAAGCGGAAAACGAGCCATTTGAATGCCTTAAATTTAGCTCAAGCAGTGAGCTTTTAGAGCTTTGCAAGAGCGAGTGCGAGAGCGCGAATTTACTTGTGATGTGTGCTGCAGTAAGCGATTTTATGCCGACAAAAATTGATGGCAAGATAAAAAAAGAGGACGTTGGCGAAATTTTAAGCTTAAGTCTAAAGAGAAATGTCGATATTTTGCAAAGCTTAAAAGAGTTTAAATGCAAAAAGATCGGCTTTAAGCTTGAAATCTCAAGTGAGAGCGCACACAAAAATGCTAGAGCAATGCTAGAGCAAAAAGGGCTTGACGCAGTTTGTCTAAATATCTTGGGTGAGAAAAATGGCTTTGCAAGCGAGCAAAATGAGGTAAATTTCATCACGAAAAATAGTGAAACTTTGCTGCCGCTTGCCGCAAAAGACGAGATCGCAAGACATATCGTGGAGCTAGCGGCAAATTTATGATAGAGAAAATTTCTCGCATTCAAAAAATAGCAAAAAATGCAAATTCTCCGCTAGTAGCAATAAATTCGTCACTCCCACTTAGTATCTTGGTAAGCCAAAAGATCGGTTTTAACAGATACATTTTAAATTTCGCAAATAGAAATTTAAACACAAAAAGCGCAAAAGAGCTAAACGTAGGCTCAAGATACTGGGGCGAGGTGCAAAGCCAAGGCGAGAATATCGTCATAAAAAATTTATACGAAAAGCCAAGAATTTTAGACGAAGATGTCTTGGCTGATGGGCTAAATCTTATCGAAAATTTGATAGAAAATGAGAATTTATCGTGGTTTTATGACCATTTATTTAAAAGTTTAAGTGAAGCTAAGACAAAAGACGAGATGAAAGTGCTAGCAAAAATACTCTTTGCTCTGCAAGAAAATGTCGTGTATATACCATTTATTTATAATGGTACAAACGGCGTTTTTCAGCTAAAAAAAGAGGAGGATGATATGAAAATTTTTTTAATATTTTCAAATTTTGCTCCACTTATTTTTAAATTTAAAGATGAAGTTTTATACGAGATCACGACTCCATTTAATAATGTAGCTAGCTTGTTAAAAAGTGAATTTAGCGCCAACATAACAGTGCAAAATGTGAGTGCTCTTTGGAGCAAAAAAGAACAAATTATTGATATAAAAGGCTAAAGATTGAATGAATTAAACCACCTTGCTATTATCATGGATGGAAATGGACGCTGGGCTAAAAAACGTGGATTTTTGCGGACAAATGGGCACGAAGCCGGAGCAAATGTAGTAAGCGATATGTGCGAATTTTGTATCGATAATGGAGCGAAAATTTTAAGCCTTTATGCATTTAGTACTGAAAACTGGAAAAGACCGCAAAAGGAGATCGAATTTTTGATGAATTTGCTTAAGAAATTTCTCATTTTAAAGCGTGCTGATTTTATAAAAAATGGGATCAAATTTAATACACTCGGCGATATTTCTCCATTTAGTGATGAGCTAAAAAACGAGATAGAGATCACCAAAAATGCTACAAGAGAGAATAAAAATTTATTATTAAATTTAGCTATAAACTACGGCTCAAAAGATGAGATCATTAGAGCTGTGAGAAAGCTAAATTTAGAAGGCTGTGAGATAAGTGAAGCAAGCCTAAATGCAGCACTTGATGAGAGTGAGCCGGTGGATCTTCTCATTAGAACTGGTGGCGAGAGCAGGCTTTCAAATTTTATGCTTTGGCAAGCAAGCTACGCAGAGCTATTTTTTACGCCCACACTTTGGCCTGACTTTGGCAAGAATGAGCTTGCAAATATCGTTAGCAAATTTAAAAATATAGAGCGAAGATTTGGCGGAGTTTAGTGAGATAATGGATATTTTGGTCATCTTTTTTGCCGTTTTTGCTTTTGTTTTGGGTATTTGCGTGGGCTCATTTTCAAATGTGCTGATATATCGCTTGCCACGAAATGAGAGCATAAATTTTCCAGCTTCTCATTGCCCAAACTGCGACCATAAGCTAAATTTTTATCACAATGTTCCAATTTTTTCGTGGATATTTTTAGGCGGCAAATGCGCCTTTTGCAAGCAAAAGATAAGCCTTGTCTATCCAGTGATCGAGCTAGCCTCCGGGATGCTTTTTCTGATCTGCTTTTTTAAAGAGTGCGGCGAAATTTTAAGTGTAGAAGCGCCGCTTTACGCACTATTTTTAGGGCTTTGCTTTGTTATGTTGCTAGCTCTTAGCGTCATAGACATAAGATATAAAGCTGTGCCAGATCCTCTTCTTTTTGCGGCACTATTTTTCGCATTTATCTACGCTCTGATGCTTTTTATATTTAAAGAAAATTTTGCCCAAATTTTAAATTTATTCCTTTTTGCACTTATCTTTTGGGTGCTTAGATTTGTCGTAAGTTTTGCCATAAAAAAAGAAGCGATGGGTAGTGCAGATATCTTTATAGTAGCGATCATCGGAGCTATCTTGCCAGTCAAACTGGCTCTAGTGGCCATCTATCTTGCAGCACTTTTTACACTTCCAGTCTATGCAATCGTTCAAAAAAAGGGCTATGAGCTGGCTTTTGTGCCGTTTTTAAGTCTTGGATTACTTATTACATACGCTTTTAAAGAGCAAATTTTAGAAATTTTAAGGTTTATTTATGAGTAGAGTGAATAGATATCTTTTGTTTAACTTCCTAGGGACTTTTGCATCGCTATTTAGTACGCTTTTTTTGATCATGTCGATCGTATTTTTCATCCAGATCGCGCGCATCACTTCTTACATTGAAATCAGTTTTGGCGAGCTTTTTAAACTCTACTCATTTATGCTTCCACGCGTACTACTTTTTGTCGTGCCTATCGCATTTTTTGTATCACTTGCGATGACTCTTTTTAGATTATCAAAAGAGAATGAAAGTATCGTTATTTTTACGCTTGGTGGCTCACCAAATAAAATAGCAAGATTTTTTTTAGCATTTTCAGCCCTTTTAAGTACCGCTTTGCTGGTAGTTGCCATCGTCATGATACCAATAGCCGCACAGCTAAATGCAAATTTTATTGATTATAAAAAGACTGTTGCAAAGCTAAATTTAAAGCCAACTCAGTTTGGACAAAAATTCTCTGACTGGATGGTCTATGTGGGCAGTGAAATGCAAGATAACAACGGCACTACTTATAAAGATATTGTGATGTTTAATCCTTACATTAAAGACTCTCAACGCTTAATCACTGCAAAAAATGCAAAGATCACTAATACAAATCAAAGTATTGAACTCTCTTTAGTAGATGGAAAAATGTATGACATAAAAGATGAAATTTATCATCAAAGCAACTTCAAATCCATGAAGATAAGGACTGCCCAAAGTGAAGAGATAAGCGATATAGGCAGTATAAAAGAATACTGGACGGAGGCAAATAGTAGCGAAAAAAGAAGAAAAGACCTTAGCATATATGTGCTTGTTGCACTATTTCCACTTGCCAGTACACTTTTTGCTATAAGCTTTGGTATCGTTACTTACAGATATGAAAAGGGTATGGTTTATGTTGGCACATTTGGCGTTTTATTTGGGTATTTTACGCTCATAATGCTATTTTCATCAAAGCCATCTTTGGCGATTCCGCTAATATTTTTCGTCTTTTTATTGGCAGGAATTTTGCTTTTTAAAGCCAAGATCATGCAAAGATACTAATGAAAATCCAACTAATTTATAGCTACGATGGCTCCAAATTTCAAGGATCACAAACTCAGCCACATGAAAATGGCGTAGAAGATGAGCTCTCACGTGCTCTGGCTCACGTTGGAATATTTGAAAAAATAGTCTCTAGTTCACGTACAGATAAAAACGTCCATGCGATCAATCAAAGTTCAAGCGTAATTTGCGGCGATCATTTTAAAAATTTAGAGCACTTAAAAGAGCTAGTCAACCGCCACGCTCATCCAAATATTCATATAAAACGTATAAATTTAGTTGATGAAAATTTTCAAGCAAGATTTGACGCCGTAGCAAGGTCTTATAGATACATTATAGATCATGGAGAATTTGATGTTTTTAGCTCAAATTATAAAGTCTTTTTGCCAAAATTTGATATCAAAAAAGCAAATGAAATTTTATCTAATTTTGTTGGTGAGCATGATTTTAGCTCCTATATGAAAACAGGAAGTGACACAAAAAGCCCAGTACGAGAAATTTTTAAGGCATTTTGTTATGAATACAAAAACCAAACTGTCATAGTTTTTAAAGCGAATGGCTTTTTACGCGCTCAAGTACGGCTTATGGTTGCAAACCTACTTAAAGCTTTGAGTATAAAAAATGGTGGTGAGCTCATAAATGCTTCACTTAACGGATGCTCTGCCCTAACTCGTATTCCAGCTCCAGCTGAAGGACTTTACCTAAATAGAGTTTTTTATAAATTTAATTAGATATTTAGAATATTCAATAGTAAGCTTATTTAAAATATTAAATAGAGAATCTCAACCCTCCTTCAAATTTTTAACGCAGTAAATAATAAAGAAAAACTTTTTAAGATCCACTCTGACTCACCTAAAGCTTGCCCACTTGGTGGCAAGATCGAGGGACTTTTAACCAACCACTTCCTAAAA
>NZ_PIRQ01000010.1 GCF_003048535.1 Campylobacter concisus
ATTTACATTATATAGACATTATGATTTAATCAATACTAATATGACTTTAATAAAATTTATTATCTATTGAATCGCTTATTTTTAGTACTAATTTGCATAAAAATTTAAATTTGAATTATTTCTTAATAAAATTATTTAAATTAAATAATTATATTAAGTAATGAGAAATCTTTAGCATTTAAGTAAAAGCCAAAAATTTATGCATTTAGTATATTTTTAGCTTAAAGCCATTGGTAATTTAAATTTGTTTAAATAGGCTATAATCCGCCAAAAAAAGGAGAGATAATGCTAACGCATTTAGATGAAAAAGATCGTCCAAAAATGGTCGATGTGAGCCCAAAAGATCCTACAAAAAGAGTAGCAACTGCTAGCGGGATCATCAAAATGAGCAAAGAGGCCTTTAAAGCGATAAAAGAAAATACTGGTAAAAAAGGCCCAGTCATCCAAACGGCCGTCGTTGCTGCGATAATGGGAGCAAAAAAGACAAGTGAGCTAATCCCGATGTGCCATCCACTAGCTATTTTAGGTGTGGATTGTGATATCGAGGAGCTGCCTGAAATTTGCGCTTTTAAGCTTTATGTGAGTGTAAAAATAGAGGGCAAAACAGGCGTTGAGATGGAGGCATTAACTGGCGTTAGCGTGGGGCTTTTAACGATTTATGATATGGTAAAAGCTATAGATAAAAGCATGGAAATAAGCAATATTGTATTAGAGAGTAAAACAGGAGGAAAAAGTGGCGAGTATATGCGATCTAAATAACAAAAAAGCAAAAATTGATTACCCAACGCATTGGGAATACAAAATAATATTTGATGCAGATGTCAATGTAGAAGAAAAGGTAAAAGAGATAGTAAAAGATAGAGAATTTAAGCTAGTTTTTTCAAAATTTAGCAAAGATAAAAAGTACGCAAGCTATGACTTAGCCGTACTAGTTTTGAGCGAAGAAGAGAGGCTAGAGATATTTTCAGCACTAAAACACGAAGCAAAATACGTTTTATAAGGTAAAAGATATGAATAATTTAGAACAAAATTTACATGATTATAAAAGTAGCGATGGCTTATTAATAAGTATAAAAGCTCTTTGCAATAACTTCTTTCAAGATGCTGCAAACAAAGATATAAATGCTTTGCCAGAAATTTTAAAGGCTAAAATGAATGGGCTTTATGACAAAATGAACAAAGAAGATCTCATAAACGCAAAAAATCTAAAAAGTGCCATGGAGGGAATAAATCAGGCCATTGTCGGCACTGAAGAAAAGGCGCTTTACGAGCTACTTGATAAAAAAGATGAGCTAAACCGTGCAATAGAAGCAAAACGTGAAGAGATAAAAAATAGGCTCAAAATTTCATTTGAAGCAGCTGAAGAGGTCATAAAAGATAGAAATTTTAGTGAAAAAGAGGAAATTTTAGAGCTTTTAAATAATGCGATCATTAGAGAAACAAGGCTTCTTGGTATCTTAAAAGAGAGCGCTCAGATTGCATTTTTGACAACTCTTGAAGGTGCAAAAGATGTCGAGGAAACAGCTGGTGCGATAGCTAAAAATATGACCTATGTTGCGATAATTGGAGGAGAGTTTAGCAAAGAGCGGATACTTGAAATTTCAAAAAATATCATCATAGCAGCAGCAAATTTAGCAGACGAGGGTCATATCTTTGCAAAAGAGTTGATAAGTGGAGCGATAAGTGGTACAAGAGATGGCATTTTAAGAGCCATAGAAAAGCTAAAAGATGAGGCGAAATTTGCTCCAGACGAGCTTAGGCTAAACTCACAACTACTAAATTTAAAAAATATTGATGAAGAATTTATATCCTTGCTTAGGGAGCTTGAAAAGGAATTTGAAGGTGTAGCAAGAAATGAAATCGAAAATGTGATAAATAGCGAGCTAGATACAAACCTAGCAAAATTTAAACGCATTAGCGATCAAGCAAGAGAGCAGATTATTTCAAGGATAGAAGAGCTAAAGTCAAACGGCATGGCAAAGCTTATGAGTGAGGCAAATAATAAATTTGAAGCCCTAAAACAAGAGCTAAATGACAAGAGTAAAAAGCTAAAGCTAAATTTTGATACAAACGATAAAATCGAAGAGATCAAACAAGAGATCGCTAATCTTGAGAAAAAAGCTAATGAAAAATTTGAAGACATCAAACAAATAGACATCAAATCAGAAGCCAAGAAATTTGGAGATAGGGCTTACCAAGCTGCAAAAGATCTGTTAAATGTTATTAAAAAAGATAAAAAAGAGGATTAAATTACTAAGCCTATCTTGAAATTTTTCCTGAAAGATATTCGCAATATATATTCTTACCAAGTGTGAAAATTTCTCCACACTTGGCTTTTACTTTTTAAAGCTTCAAAATCACAAAAATAGATAAAGCAAAAATGCTCCCAAAATCAAGCGGTAGATGACAAAAGGCAGCATCCTGATCCTTGAGATGATCCCCATAAATAGCTTAACGCAAAGATAAGCACTAACAGCACTTATGATAACGCCAAGGGCGATGTCACTCCAAGGAAGCGCATTTGGATCTTTTATGAGCTTGATGCTCTCAAGTCCGCCGGCTAAGATGATGACTGGGATCGACATCAAAAATGAGAAATTCGCACTTCCCTTGTGGCTAAAACCTAAAAATAAGGCTGCCGTCATCGTTATACCTGATCTTGAGACGCCAGGGATGAGCGCCACAGCTTGAGCAAGGCCGATAATAAGTGCAAATTTTATGGTCATTTCGTATTCGCTTTTGTTTGTTGAGCGAAGATCAGCAAAGTAAAGTGCGATGCCAAAGATGATCGTAGTAATAGCGATCACAACGCCGCTTCTTGCGTATTCTTCGATAATATTGTTAAACAAAAGTCCAAAAATTCCCACTGGAATGGTGGCAAAGCCCACACACCAGACAAGCAAGCTATCGCCTACCATCTTTCGTTGTGCGATCGAGGCAAAAAAGTCACGAAGTAGCTTAAAAATAGTATCTTTAAAATAAAAAAGTATCGCACTTAACGTACCAACGTGCACTGCCACATCAAAAGCAAGACCTTGATCTGGCCAGCCAAGTAGCTTTGGCACCAAGATAAGATGAGCCGAGCTAGATATCGGCAAAAATTCGCTTATACCTTGCACCAAGGCCAAAACGATAACGTGAGAAATTTCCATAAAATGCCTTTTTTGATTTTAGATTGCAGTTGGGGATTTTACTCCCCAAGATTAAATTTATATAAGTTCGCTAGCAAAATTTGCAAGTTTTTGCGGAGTAAATCCAAAGTGATCAAATAGCTCGTTCGCCTTGCCACTAGCGCCAAAGCTATTCATACCATAAACTGCGTCAGCAAATTTATACCACTCATAGCCGGTTGCAGCTTCAACTGCGATGATGGTTGTATTTTTATCTAAAATTTTAGCCACATACTCATCTGGCTGCTCGCAAAGTAGGTCAAAACAAGGAGCTGACACGATGTTTGCGCCAATGCCTTGTTGGCTAAGAATTTCAGCTGCCTTTACACAGAGTGAGACCTCGCTACCGCTTGCTATAAATGTTATCTTTGCATCTTTTGCCGAGCTTAAAAGATATGCGCCGTTACTAACCTCGCCAAATTCGCCTTTTGCAAGTGGCTCAAGCCCTTGACGGCTAAGCACAAAGGCACTTGGAGCGTTTAAATTTAGAGCCACTTTCCAGCTAGCTGCATTTTCGTTGCCATCAGCTGGGCGGAAAGTGTAGAAATTTGGCATCGATCTAAATGTGCTAAGCTGCTCGATCGGCTGGTGCGTCGGACCATCTTCGCCAACGCCGATGCTATCGTGCGTGAAGACAAAAAAGTGCTTGATACCCATGAGCGCTGCTATCCTCGCACTTGGTTTTAGATAGTCGCTGAAAATAAAAAATGTTGCTGAAAATGGCAAGAAAAGGCCGTATCTTGAGATACCGTTGTTGATAGCTGCCATGGCGTGTTCTCTGATGCCGTAGTGGATATTTTTGCCATTTGGAAAGTCGCCCATACCCTTTAGCTCAGTCTTATTTGAAGGAGCTAAGTCAGCGCTACCGCCGATAAAGCCAGGTAGTTTTTTAGCTATCTCATTTAAAATGACATGGTTTGTATCTCTTGTGGCTAGCTTTTTGTCGCTAAAGTCTGGAAATTCGATCTTACTAAAGTCTGGATTAAGAAGCGAGTTTAGTAAATTTTTGCCTTCAATGCTTAGCGCCTCAACCTTTTTGTTCCACATCGCCTCTTCTAAATCGCCCTTTTCAACTGCACCTCTAAATCTTAAAAGCACGTCCTCATCAATGGCAAATTTCTTCTCAGGATCAAAACCAGCTGCAGCCTTTGCCTTTTTGATGATCTCTTCGCCAAGTGGGGCGCCGTGGCTGTGGTGTGAGCCCTCAAGCTCCATTGCACCACGTGCTATGCGTGTGTTTGCGATGATGAGATATGGCGACTCTTTCTCGTTTGCCTGCTCTAGTGCAAATTCGATCTGGTCATAGTCGTGTCCGTCGATACGTGCGACCTCCCAGCCCTGCGCCTCAAACCTGGCTTTGACATCCTCGCTAAATGCGATCGCTGTGTCGCCCTCGATCGTGATGTTGTTTGAGTCGTAGATGAGCACAAGGTTATCTAGTCTTAAATTTCCGGCTACCGAACATGCCTCGTAGCTTATGCCCTCTTCTAGGTCGCCGTCGCCGCAAAGGCAGTAAATTTTATGATCGATTATTTTATTGTCTGGCTCGTTTAGCACGTTTGCAGCGTATTTTTCTGCCATGGCTAGACCGACTGCATTTGCCACGCCTTGGCCAAGTGGGCCAGTGGCCACCTCAACGCCTGGAGTGTGAATTTCTGGGTGTCCTGGAGTATTTGAGCCAAGTTGGCGAAAATTTTTAAGCTCATCAAGGCTTAAATCGTAGCCGCTTAAGTGCAAGAAGCTATAAACCAAACTTGATGCGTGACCACCGCTAAAAACTAACCTATCTCTGTTTAGCCATTTTGGATTTTTTGGATTGTGTTTTAAAAAGTTGCTTAAAACCACCATAATATCAGCTAGACCCATAGGCGCACCTGGGTGTCCGCTGTTGGCGTTTTGCACCATATCAGCGCACAAAAATCTTATAGTATCGGCTTGTTTTTTTAGCATATGATCTCCTTTTATTGCGTCAGATTATACAAAAAAGTGATTAAAACTTGCCTTGTATTTTTGTCCAAAATATCTAAATAGTGATATAAATTTTTTAAATTTTTAGCAGTAAAAAGCTAGAAATTTCTAGCTTTTATCTAAGGTGTTTATCCGTAAGCTCCAAGATCATCTTTGCTATGCCAGAGTCTATCTGATTTAGTGCCTCTTCTATCTCGCAAATTAGCTCATCTTTTTTCTTTTTTGCACCAGATAGACCAAGTAAATTTGTAAATGAGTTTTTCGCTAGGTCGTTATGCACAGGCTTTCCAGCGGCCGCCTCGTCGCTTGTAAGATCTATGATGTCATCTTGTATCTGAAAAGCAAGGCCGAGCTTTAGGCCGATATCATAAATTTTTTCGCACTCTGTTTCGCTTAAATTTACTATCACAGCACCCATTTTTAGGCTAGCAGCGATCAGCTTTGCGGTTTTGTGGATGTGCAAAAAGACTAGCTCATCAAGGCTTAGCATCTTGCCAGATAGGCCAAATTTAGCCTTTGCTCTTTTGATGTCCTCTTTGTTTGTATTTTCAAAAAAACAATCCAGCGCCTGACCCAGCACCATGCCGCTAACGCCAGCATTCTCGCTTAAAATTTCCACGCATTTTATACGTGTTTTAGCACTCAGATCAGCGCGTGAAATTTCATAAAAAGCATGCGTATTTAGCGCATCTCCTGCAAGTATCGCAGTCGTTTCGTCGTATGTCACATGAAGTGTTGGCGTGCCACGTCTTAGGCTTGCGTTATCCATCAAAGGCAGATCATCGTGGATGAGCGAGTATGTATGCATCATCTCAAGCCCCAAAGCCACTCTCATGGCCTTTTGCGTGAGGCTTTTATCCACGCTCTCCACCACGCCAAGAAGCAAAAGCGCCCTAAAGTGCTTGCCTCCAGCCTTTAGCATAACACCAAGCGCCTCCTCGTAGTAAGGATGAAAGCTAGGCGCCTTTGGCAAATTTGCATTTAGAAATTTTACGAAGTCCCCAAGTAGGCTCATTTTGGCACTCTTGCAAAGAACTGAAAGTCATTTCTACTAAATAAAAGCACGAAATTTTGCAGGTCGCTTATATTTTCTAAAAGCTCCTCGCGGCTACTCACACTCTCTTTGTTGTAGCCTAAAATTTTATCGCCGATCTTTATGCCAAAGATGTCGGCATTTGACTTTGGCTCGACCTTAGTAACGACTAAATTTTTATCGACCGTGATACCATAATCCACCAAAATTTTATCATCAAGCAAGCTCTCAGGCGACTTTGGCATGACGTTTAAATTTGGCAGATCAAGGCTTGAAGGGGCGTTTATTTCTAAGCTTTGGTTAAATTTCACATCCCCGCTTACTGGCACTTGAAAGAGTAGCTGCTCTCTGTCACGCTTCACGATAATGTCTAGTTTTGCGCCCTTTGGAGCAAAAAGCACCATCTCATTTAGCTCTCTTAGACTCTTTGGTTTTATGCCATTTATCGTAACAAGCTCATCATCAACCATCATCATCTTGCCGCGGCCCAAAGGATCAACAAGACCCACAAAGAATTTATCCTCTTTTTGCAAGAACTTCACGCCGATATCGCCGTAGTAGACGTCATCGTAAGATACAAAGTGCTTTAGATAGCGGTTTGGTATAAATTTATCAGCTCCAACAGCTATGCCTATCATCTTGCAACAAGGCGTGTTTATCTCGCCAGTTGCGTTATACTCGAAGCTTAGTGTGTCAAAGTCGCCTAAATTTTGCCCTAAAGACTTGATGTGACCCATGACGGTGTTGTTTGCGTCATTTAAAATTCCAACCCAAGTGCTCTTTTTTATGCGCTCCTCGTTGGTCTCATCAGCCATCACGACAGGGCTTAGCTCCTTGCTAGAGCGGACCAAAAAGAGCTGCAAATATGGGTCAAATTTGACATATTCGCCAAGCGGAGCTCCCTCGCTTTTTGGCACTGCGATCAAATTTTTAGTGATAGCCACGCCAAAGTGTTTATTTACTGAGACGATTGAGTTTTTGTTCTTTTCAAAGCAGGCGTTAAAGTCCTCTTGCGTAGGCCTAGGATCGGCATTTAGGCAAAGCGCTGATAGCAAAAAAGCAAGGGCAAATTTATATTTTAGTCTCATTTTATCCCCATCGAAGCAAGGCCGCCAAGCATCCTTGAAGCGGTGTTTTTCTTATCGGCCTCAACTGATTTTAGCACGTCATTTACGGCGCTTATTAGCAAAATTTGCATACTCTCTTTATCTTCAAGCAAGCTATCATCTATGCTGATATCAAGTATCTCACCACTGCCGTTTGCTCTAACGCTAACTAGCCCGCCGCCGCTTTTTGCGCCAAATTCTTTATTTTTGCTCTCTTCTTCCATCTGCTTGGCTTGCTTTTGCACATCTTCAAGCATCTGCCCCATCTTTGAAAAGTCAAATCCCTCAAACATCGCCTACTCCTTTACGATCTCGTTTTTGTTATTTACGTGCACGATGGTTGGCTTAAATTTCTTAGCCTTTTTAAATTTCATACTAGCATACGCCACGATGATAACCACGTCGCCAACGCAGACCTTTCTAGCAGCTGCGCCGTTTAGGCAAATTTCACCCTTTTTGCCCTTTATCACGTATGTGGCAAATCTCTCGCCATTATTTACATCTAAAATTTCAACCTTTTGATTTTCTATCAAATTTGCAGCCTTTATAAGCTCCTCGCCGATGCTGATCGAGCCAACATAGTTTAAATTTGCGTCCGTTACGACGGCTCTGTGGATCTTACTAGCTAAAATTTCTATATTCATTTTTACCTCTTTAAAAGCTCTTTTACTACTTCTTTGTCGCTAAATGGGTGCTTGACGCCCTTTATCTCCTGATGTGGCTCGTCACCTTTGCCAAGTATGACAAGCGCCCAGCCAGGCTCTAGCTTGCTAATGGCTAGCGCGATCGCCTCTTTGCGGTTGGCGTTTCGTATCAAATTTTCATTTTGACTCATACCAGCGCAAATTTCATCGATTATGCTCTCTGGCTCTTCGCTTCTTGGATTGTCGCTTGTGACGATACAAATTCTTGCGTATTTTTGGGCAATCGCTCCCATTTTTGGGCGCTTTGTCCTATCTCTATCGCCGCCTGCACCAAAGACTGCGATCAAATTTAGATGTCTAAGCGAGTTTAGCACCTTTTCTATGCCATCAGGCGTATGGGCAAAATCCACGATGACTAGCGGATCGGTGCTAACCACTTCCATTCTGCCACTAACCCCTTTAAATTTGCTTATCGCCTTTGAAAGCGCGGTCGCGTCTGGACGCTCTAGCAAGCAAACAGCGCCAAGTGCGGCGATTAGATTATAAAGATTAAACTCACCTTGCAAGCTTGAGTCTATCTCCACATCGCCATTTGGCGTCTTGATAACTGCGTCTATGCCGTCCTTTAACCCATAAACTATCGGCGCAAAGCTGGCTGGTTTTTTAAGCGAATACGTATAAGCGTTTTTTGGGTTAAATTTAATGCCATTATCATCAGCATTTATAAGCTTCATGCAATCATCATCAAAAAAGCTCGACTTTACCCTAGCGTACTCCTCCATGCTCTTGTGGTAGTCGAGATGGTCTTGAGTTAGGTTTGTAAAAATTTTTAGAGCAAATTTTAAGCTCTCTATGCGCTTTTGAGCGATCGCGTGCGAGCTAACCTCCATCACAAAGTACTCGCAGCCTTGCTCACTAGCTGCTTTAAGGTAAGAAAGGGTCTTTAAAATAGCACTCGTCGTAAGCGCCTTATCGTCTATCTGCTTGCCCTCTACAAATGCCCCTCTTGTGCCACTTAGGCCGCATTTTTTGCCTAAATTTCGTAAAGTCTCATAGATAGCAGCAGCCGTTGTGGTCTTGCCATTTGTGCCTGTGATGCCAACTATCTTTAAGTTTTCATCGATTTTTAAAAGCTTTTTGCACTCTTCAAGGCTGATTATCTTTGCACCATTTTTTACCGCCGCCTCTGCAAATTTTGCATTTGCAGCAGTTTGTACAAAAAACGAGCCCTCTTCGCACTCGTTTGAGTCATCTGTTATGAAGCTATTTTCTACTGATATTTTCATCGTTTTGTCTTTTTTGTATCTCTTTAAAAAGCTGATCTATGCGCTCATCGCCACCAAACATCACCGCCGCACTCTCAAGATAGTTTATACTCATTTCTATGAAGTCATTTTTTATCAAATTTCCCAAAAATTCTAAAAAATCATCTTTGTTTGAGATCATTACCTTGGTTGAGAACATGATATTTTCAAAGACTTTTTTGAAGCTCCCGTCCTTATAAACAGCCTTTTTAAAGTCCTCGTAGCTGATCGCGTCTTGCTCTTCAAAATACTCATCGCTAGCCAATCTTGATTCTAAAATTTTTAAAATTTCATCCATTCCTTCATCGTCTTCGCCAGCTCTTAGTTTATCCATAAAATAGTCAAATAAAAGTTTTGCTTCCTCTGCATTTTTCTCGCCAAGGGAGCAAATTTGTATCAAAAATAGTAAATTTTTATCCTGTGTCTTTTCGTAAGCTAGAGAGAAGTAAAAGATCGCTTCTTTAAATTTTGAGCGTTTAAAGTATTTAATGCCTATTTTTTTATAATCTATCAATGTCAAATTCCTCGCCGATCGGGATATTTACGACCTCAAGCTCTGGGTGAATATCCATACGAAGTTGTCTTTCGAGTCCATATTTTAGTGTAGTTGTGCTAGCCGCACATCCATGACAATGCCCTATAAGTCTTACATAAATTTTGCCGTTTTTTATGCCGAGTAGCTCCATGCCACCGCCATCATTTTCAAGCATCGGTAATACCTTTTGCAAACTCGCACTGACTGGTTTTAAAAGTTCTTCATCGCTAAATGGGATCATATCTTTTCCTATTAAATTTTTGGGCTATTATAGCAAAATAAAAATGCAAAAAATAATGGCTATATTTTTGCTTAGTGCCAATTCTGCTTTGTAGTTTAAACCATTCTAGCACGCCTAGTCAGTTTTGATTATTAAATATTTGAGCTAAAATTTAGTAAATTTTTGATTATAAGTTTTAGGATAAAAGGGCAAATTTCGCCCTTTTTGTTTAATCTATTAGAAGTGATTTTATATCTACTTTTTGCTCGATCATCTTGCTCTCAAGCATAAATTCTTGCGTAGCTTCAAGTGCTTTTATATCTTCAGGCGTGATCTTTGGACTAAAGTCATACTGCGGATACATACTCTTTACCGCCTCTATGCTAAGCCCGGTCTCTTCAGCTGTAAATTTTAATGCCTCTTCCTCATTTGCTTTCATGAAAGCCAAAATTTCATCTTGAGCCTTTTTAAATTTTTCAACTAGATCTTTATGCTTTTTGTAAAATTCTCCGCTTGTGGCAGTGACGATGACTGGAGTGATGACGCCCTTGCCTGTTGTTACGACACTAAGTCCTGATTTTTTAGCATTATAAGCAGCTGGTCCAGCAAGAAGTGCTGCATCGACGCTACCATTTTCAAGTGCAGCTTGTGCAGCTGGGATGCCCATAGAGATGAACTCTACGTCATTTATACTAAGTCCGCCAAGAGCAAGATATCTAACCAAAAGCTCGTTTAAGATCGTACCTTTTGGGCCTGCTATTTTTTTACCTTTTAAGTCTTTAGCGGTTTTTATACCTTTATCCTTAGCAAATATCGCAAAAGCTTCAGGTGCTCTTGAATAGGCACTTATGATCTTTATGTCAGCTTTATTTGCTGCTGCAAGTATGACCGAAGTTCCGCCAACACAATTTAAAAACTGAAGTGAGTTTGAAGCTAGAGCTTGAGTCTGCTTTGCACCTGATGTTATCTCAGAGTACTCGACTGGCATGCCAAAAGATTTAGCATAAAAGCCTTTAAATTTATCGACGATCGATGGGACGTTTAGCGGCGATTTGACATAGGTCATACCGATCTTATCTAGCTCACTTGCGTTTGCGACTAGACAAAGCAAAGAGGCTACACACAAAATCTTAAAAAACTTTCTCATATTCGCTCCTTTAAAAATTTTCCAAATTATATAACTTTTTACTACGTTTTGGTTTTAATTATCATTTTATAAAATGCTAAATTTCGCTCAAAATTTTACGCTTTAAATTTATTAATTCATCGCAAAGCAAATCTCTTGGCTTAGCTAGATTTGATAGATCATCGCTTGATTTCATCCCGCCTTTTTCAAGCAAAATTATCTCATCTGCTAAATATAGAGCTTCATCGACATTATGAGTGACAAAAATGATGGTTTTGCCGGCTTGGAGCTTTAAAATTTCAGCCTGCATGCTGGCTCTCGTAAAAGCATCAAGCGCCGCAAATGGCTCATCCATAAGGATCAAATTT
This sequence comes from Campylobacter concisus, assembly GCF_003048535.1. Classification (NCBI taxonomy): domain Bacteria; kingdom Pseudomonadati; phylum Campylobacterota; class Epsilonproteobacteria; order Campylobacterales; family Campylobacteraceae; genus Campylobacter; species Campylobacter concisus. The sequence continues at coordinate 11,475 of NZ_PIRQ01000010.1, forward strand.
GCTTCATATGCAAGCACTCTTGCAAGAGAAACGCGCGAACTCATACCGCCAGATAGCTGCGAAACAGCGGCAAATTTAAAGTCGCTAAGCCCTATCATCGATATGAGCCTATTTATCTTTACCTCGTCTATCTCATACTTTTTAAGCACAAATACGATATTTTCATAGACATTTAAAAAAGGCATGAGCCTAGGCTCTTGAAATACAAAGCCGATCTTTGCTTGCTCTTTAAAATTTATCTCACCTAGACTTACGCCATCAAGTCCAGCAATAAGCCTTAAAAGCGTAGTTTTACCGCAACCACTTCTGCCAAGTATTACAGTGATCTTATCTTTTTTTATAGTTAAATTTAGCTCTTTTAAAACGTCGATACGCTTGTCATTAATAAAAAAATGCTTGGATAAATTTAAAATTTCTATCATTTTTCACTTCGTAAAAGGCTAAATTTAGATATCAAAAATAAAAATATCCTATCTATGAGTACGCCACAAATTCCTATCGTAAAAATGCCAACAAATATCCTATCTGCGCGCGAAAGCTCCTCCGCATCTAGTATGAGATAGCCTAGCCCGCTGGAAGCTGCGATCATCTCCGCTCCCACAATCGCTCGCATAGCGTAGCCAAAACCTATGCGCATACCTACAAAAATATCTTTTATGGCATTTTTTAGGATGATTTTGTAAAAAATTTCAAATTTACTAAAACAAAAAATTTTACCAACCTCAATAAGCTTCACATCGCAGCTAGTTAGCCCTTTTGAAATACTTAAAAACATTGGAAAAAACGATGCTAAGATGATAATAATAATTTTTGGAGTTTCGTTTATACCAAACCAAAGCACCAAAATAGCAATAAGGCTAAGTGGTGGAACATTTCTAAAAAACTCTAGTATCCACTCGTAATAAATACTAGCTTTTGGAAATAGCGCTGCCACTCCGCCAAAAGCAAATGCCAAAACAAAAGCCAAAATATAGCCAACAAATATACGCTTAAAGCTAATCATCACATGCGTTATTAACTCGCCACTTAAGCTCATGTCAAACATCGTTTTAAGTGTCGTAATAGGACTTGGCAAGATATAGGGCGTGAAAATTTCTAGCTCACAAACGACCTGCCAGAGGACAAAGATCACTAGGATCAAAACGCTCTTTTTAAAAATTTCTATCATAGCCCATCTCCATTGTGACAGCCGTTTTCGCAGTATAAAAGCTCAATGATCTGATAGTTTTTAAGCTCGCTAAATTTATATGAAAATGCGTTTTGTATCTTTTCTTTGCTGCATAAGCTTAGTGTTTTTATGCCTAAATTTTCAAAAAAACCAGGAGGAATCGGGCTTGATTCTATTTTGCTTGTTTGTAAATTTATATCGTTTAGCTCTTTAAATTTTTTCCATGTTAAAAATGTAGTTCGCTCTAATTTTAAAGAATTTCCAAGCTCAGCCAAGTCATCACAAGGCGTTGTTATATAAAGCCACTCATCTTCTTTTAGCTTCGAGCTAAGTTCAATGGCGCTTTCTATTAAAATGGGATTTAAGTTTGAAATATTGTTTGAAAATTCTTTAAAATTTGATCTTATAAAATTTACAGCTCTCGGACAGCGACTGTCTAAAACCATGCCCTTAGAGCATAAATTTTTATATGAATTTTTGATATCGCTAACATGATCTTTTTCGCACTCTACTATGTTAAAGCCCTTATTTTGCAAGAGCTCTTTTAACGCAGAGAGGTCATACATATTTTTTACAACGGGATTTAGCCAAAGTAGCTTTCTCACGAGTTCTCCGTAATTTTAATAATAGAAATCAAGATTCTATCATTTAAAAATTTAAACCAAGTAAAAAGAGCCTCTTATGACTAAAATCACAAAAGAAGGGTCGTACAAAAAACTAAACTTAACCTATACTTTTATATCTAATTTCTGTTTTTGCTCCACTTTTTCCATTAGTTTTAGTATATCAACTCCGTTTTTCTCAAGCTGCATTAGCTCCTTAAGATAGGCAAATTTCTCATCTTTGTTGATATCGTAAGTAGCCAGTTTCTCGCTTCGTCCGATCACTGAAGCATAGACTTTGTTGCCATCAAGTTTGTCCGTATTTTGCACATTATAAAGCGAGAGTACGCCCTCTACCACCTCTTTAAAATCCGCCCCGCTCTTCATGCCAGCTTTCATAAGCGTAAGAAATCTCTGTCTGCTCTCTTCGTCAGTGAAATTTATATTTTGTAGCGTCTGGTACTCAATTGGTGGCTTATTAGTGCTCGTTAGCATGGAGATAGCCTTTTTGCCTATCGTAATGCTCTCCACACCGACTCTTTCTCCAAGATACTGCCTAAGCGCATAATCAATCCACTTATCTTTAAACTCATCTATGCTTAGGTCCTTATCAAGTATCTCAAACCCTTCCACATGGCTCTTGTGACCAAGCCCAAGAAGTGTGTTGCCATCAAGTTTTGATGTGTATTCTTTTGCAAAGAGATCAACATCTGTTGGATAATATCCTATGATCTCTTCGTGAGCTCTGCCAAAACCAAGTGCTTTGGTCTGGTTGATAAAATTTTTGAGATCATTTATCTCATCTTGGCTGACTTGTTTGTCGTAACCCATGAGCTTACCCCAGATGCTTATCTTGCCATTAGCAGCCATGCCTGAGAGTGAGAAATTGCTAACAAATGTTAGATTTTCGCTATTTTTTTGAAATTTTATCGTATTTGTTTCATTTAAATTTATTGGCTCACCTCTAGTATCGGTATGACTTTTTTGCTCGTCAACCAAACCGCTAGATAAATTATTTAAAGAATTTTTGTCTATATTGGATTTAGTATTATTAGTATCAAGTTCTTGTGCTCTACTACTTTGCGAGCCAATATAAAAATTTGTCCCAACACCATTTACACTACCTATCATCTCAAACCCTTTGAAATTTATTAGATGCCTGAAACAAATATCGTCTTAATAAAATAAAATTTTAGCATAGAGTTCAAAGGTAAAAATTTAAAATATATGATTTTAGATTAAAGGATTTACAACTTTTAACTATTAAATTTATGATTTTTTGGTTAATAAAATTTGATAAATAATTAAAGAAATTTATACTTTAGAAAGCTTTTGAAAGAAGGATTTTATTTTAAAGGTAAGAGAATTTTATATTCAAGAAATTAAAAAAAGAGAGCCGAAGCTCTCTAATAATTATTCAGCTACTAGCTCTATATAAGCCATCTCTGCTGCGTCGCCTCTGCGAACACGAGTCTTGATGATTCTTGTATAGCCGCCATTGCGCTCTTTAAATTTTGGAGCTACTTCAGTAACTAATTTATTTGTTGTTTCTTTATCTTGTAAAGAAGCAAATACTGCTCTGTGAGCGTTAGAGTCACCTTTTCTGGCTCTTGTAATTAGCTTCTCAACATAGCTTCTAAGCTCTTTTGCTTTTGGTAAAGTCGTCTCTATCTTTTCGCTTTTGATAATAGCTATCGCCAAATTTTTAAGCAATGCAGATCTATGAGATGACGTTCTACCAAGTTTGCGATATCCGTGTTTATGTCTCATCTATTGTCCTTTTATTCTTTTACACTCATTTGTGCTTTAAGCTCGGTTATTTTCTTTCTTAGTTGCTCTTTGCTATCTTTTAACACATCGGCACCAACTGGATAGCCTATCTCTTCCATAACCGCTTTAATCTCTTCAAGAGATTTTTTACCTAAATTTTTAAGCTCTTTAAGCTCATTTTCGTCCATTAATGCAAGCTCGCCGATAAATCTAATATCAGCTTTGTCAAGGCAGTTGAAACTTCTAGCACTTAAATTTAGATCTTCTACGCTAGAAAGTAGCTTTGAAAACTCGCCACCTGCACTTGAGCTAGCAACTGGAGTACTAACATCAATATCTAAAATTCCTTTAAATACTGACATTTGTTGATACATGGCTTCTAAACAATTTTTAAAAGCCTCTATCGGACTAACTTGACCATCAGTTGTTATAGTAAATACAATCTTTTCATAGTCTGGATCATCCTCAACCAAGACATTTTGTATATCGTAAACTGCCTTTTTAACAGGTGTAAAAAAAGCATCAAGTGCGATATAGTCGTCTTCGATCTCTTCTCTAATCTCTTCACTAGGAACATATCCGATACCTTTTTGAATGATAACTGAAAAATTTAACTCAGCATCTTCATTTATTGTAGCAAGGTATGCGTCTGGGTTAACGATCTCAACTAGATCATTATTTAGATCAGCCCCAGTTATCTCTTTTGGCCCTTTAAAGCTATACTCTATAACTTCGCGCTCGCTAATGCTTTTTAATTTAAATCTGATTTTTTTCAAATTTATAATAAAAAAAGCTACGTCTTCTAGCATACCACGCATACTGTCAAATTCGTGGCTAACGCCTTTTATCTTTACACCAATAGGAGCAAAACCTACCGTACTTGTGTAAAGAAGACGACGCAATGGGTGAGCCAAAGTAACAGCATAACCCGCCTCAAAAGGATATGCTGTAATATTAGCAACATTTTCGCTAATACTTTTAACTTCAATTTCAGTTGGCATATAAGCTGATGTAGTAATCTTTCTCATCTTTATACCCTCTATTATTTTGAATAAAGCTCTACTATAAATCTTTCCTCAACAGGAATGATAACCTCTTCTCTTTCTGGATTTCTAGTGAAAATTCCAAATTTTTTCTCTTTTTCAACATCTACCCAAGCAACAATACCGGTTTGTGCTGTAAGATCTATTGCACGAACAATTTGTGGATTGTTCTTAGATTTTTCAACAATCTCTACTTTTGCACCTGGCTCAACTCTATAAGATGGTATATCTACTCTTTTACCATTTACTAAAATATGTCCATGAGTTACTAGCTGGCGAGCAAAACGACGAGTTGTTGCAAAGCCCATTCTATAAACAACATTATCTAATCTTTGCTCTAATAGTTGAACCAAAAGAGCACCGGTATTACCTTCGCGGCGTGCTGCTTCTTGAAATAATCTTCTAAATTGTTTCTCTGAAACACCGTACATAAATTTAGCTTTTTGTTTCTCGCGAAGTTGTAAGCCATATTCGCTTATTTTTGCTCTTCTTTGTCCATGTTGTCCTGGTGCATAAGGTCTTTTTTCAAAAGCACTTTTACCAGCAAGTCTTCTTTCGCCCTTTAACACAAGAGACACACCAAGACGTCTTTCTAATTTTTCAACAGGTCCTGTATATCTAGCCATAATAATTTCTCCTATTTTTCTCTAATTATACGCGGCGGCGTTTTGGCGGTCTACAACCATTGTGTGGTAAAGGTGTAATGTCTTTAAAGAAAGATACTTTGATTCCTTCAACAGTTCCTACACTTTTAACAGCCGTTTCACGTCCGCTACCTGGACCTTGAACCTTAACACCAACTTCTTTTATACCATGCTCTTTTGCTTTATTTAGAGCATCTTCAACTGCCTGTTGAGCTGCATAAGGAGTTGATTTTTTACTACCTTTAAAGCCTAAGCCACCTGCACTACTCCATGCAATAGCATTTCCCATTTCATCAGTTACAGTTACCATAGTATTGTTAAATGTTGCACTGATATAAACGATACCTTTGGCTATACTTTTTCTAGCTACTTTTTTCTTAACAATTTTTCTTTTCGCCATTTATTATCCTTTAACCCTTGCCTTACTTAGTAGCTGCACCGACAGTTTTACGTCTGCCTTTTCTGGTTCTAGCATTAGTTTTAGTCTTTTGACCACGAACAGGAAGACCCTTTCTATGGCGAAGACCTCTATAACTTCCAAGATCCATAAGAGCTTTGATATCCATAGCAACTTGTTTTCTCAAGTCACCCTCAACGACGTGATGCTCTTGAATTTCTTTACGGATAGCTGCTGCTTCATCTTCACTAAGCTCATAGACTCTCTTGTCATAAGAAATTCCAGCTGCGTCAAGAATTTGACGAGATTTGTAAAGACCTATACCATATATATAAGTCAAACCATACTCTATTCTCTTTTTGTTTGGTAAATCTACACCTGCAATACGTGCCATGCCTTATCCTTGTCTTTGTTTATGTTTTGGATTTTCGCAGATAACACGAATTATGCCACTACGTTTGACAATTTTACATTTGTCACACATCTTCTTTACAGAAGGACGAACTTTCATTTTAGTCTCCTAAAAATTTATTCCACTTTTTTAGGGGCTGCATCAGGTCTAAAGAAAGAATTTAAACCAACCATTTTCAAAATAAGTGGGGAACTTTGAAAATAATTCTTCATACAGCTTTTCGCAAAGCTTGGATTTTATCCAAAACCAGCTTTAAATTTACTTAGCATATTTGCCACAAAATCAAATTTACTTATATCTATAAGTAATCCTGCCCTTGTCTAGGCTATATGGCGTAAGTTCTACTTTTACGCGGTCGCCAGGCATTATCTTTATATAATGCATTCTCATTTTTCCGGCGATATGACATAAAATTATATGTTTGTTGTCAAGCTCAACTTTAAAAGTTGCATTTGGCAGTGCTTCAACAACATTTCCATCAATCTCAATGACATCGTCTTTTGCCACAAACTCTCCTTTCTTTAAATTTTTGCTATAAATTTTACGCTTGGCTTAAAATTTTAGCTTTGCCATTAACTATCGCCATACAATGCTCATAATGGCTAGTTCTCAAACCATCTTTTGAGGTTACTTTCCAGTTATCGCTCCCCAAAACTGGCGTGCCGTCTTTTTGGCATATCATCGGCTCTATACAAAAAACCATTCCCTCTTTTATCTTTGGGCCAGCTTTTGGGTTGTTTCCCTCAATATAATTTGGAATTTCTGGCTCTTCGTGTGGCCTTTTACCTATGCCATGGCCGCAATATCCGCGCAAAGGCACATAGCCTCGACCTAGTATAAATTTCTCAAGCTCATAGCTGATCTCTTTAAAATGCATACCAGCTCTTATAAAATCAATTGCAAAATATAGCGCGTCTTTTGAGCAAGCGATCAAAGCCTCGTCTTCTTTTGAAATTTTACCAACTCCAAAAGTCCTAGCCGAATCACCAAAATAACCATCTAAATTTGAGCCAATATCAACACTAACGATATCGCCCTCTTTTAGTTTGTATTCGTTTGGAATTCCGTGGATCACCACTTCATTGACGCTTATGCAAGCTGCATTTGGAAAGCCGTAAAGCCCTTTAAAGGCAGGTTTTGCTCCAGCAGCTCTTATCATATCTTCGCAAATTTTATCTATCTCAAGAAGTGAAATTCCAGGTTTTATGATCGTAGAAACATGATCAAGTGTTCGAGCGACGATCTTATTCGCCGCTCTCATTTTCTCTATCTCAGCTGGTCTTTTTAGCGTGATAGCCATTTTATAGACCTACTGCACTTAGAGTTTGGTATTTGTTTGTATAAGACTGGGCTTCTATACGCCTCATCGTATCAAGTGCTACTGAAACCACGATAAGCACTGATGTACCACCAAAATAAAATGGTACGCCCATAGTCTTGACAAGTACCCAAGGTAGTGTTGAAATAATACCTAAGTATAAAGCTCCACCTAAAGTTAATCTGCCAGCTACTTCGTTTAGATAGCTAGCAGTACTTTCGCCTGGTCTAACACCAGGGATAAACCCGCCTTGTTTTTTCAAATTTTCACTTATATCTTTTGTATTAAACACGATAGATGCGTAGAAAAACGCAAAGAAGATAATAAATAAAAATGTTAAAACATTAAACATATAGCCATTTGGACTTAAAAAATCGTTGATGGCCTGGATTACTGGATTTGTACTAGCCTGCAAAATAGTGCTTGGAAACATCAAAATCGCACTAGCAAATATCGGTGGGATAACGCCACTTAAATTTACTTTGATCGGTATATAGTTCATTATACGCTTGTTTTGATTTTCCATTATCACTTTTCTTGAGTAAGAAATAGGGATACGTCTTTCGCCCATCTCGACAAAGATAATAGCGCCAATGGTCGCTAAAATGATCACCAAGATAGCGATGACTGTTAGGAAATTCATCTCAGAAGTATTTACCAAATTTACAGTTCCGCCGATAGCACTAGGTATGCCAGAGACGATGCCTGCAAAGATGATAAGACTTATACCATTGCCTATACCGCGCTGCGTGATCTGCTCACCTATCCACATAAGTAGCATAGTTCCAGTTAGCATAGACACAGCAGAGATCGCGATAAATAAATTCATATCTATCATGATAGCTTGCTCGCCGCCACGACCGCTTAAGCTTTGAAGTCCGATAGAAACACCGATTGATTGTACAAGAGTAATAACGATGGTTGCATAACGTATGATTTGCATATATTTTTGCATACCGTCACGCTCTTTTTTCATCTGACCTAATTTTGGAAATGTTGCTGCTAAAAGCTCCATAATGATCGAAGCTGTAATGTAAGGCATGATACCTAAAGAGATAATACTTAAACGCTCAGCAGCCTTACCACTAAACATATTAAATAGGCCCAAGGCATTGCTATTGTTTGAATTAAAAAATTCTTTAATTACGTCGACATTAACACCAGGAACTGGCACATAAGCCAGTATCCTGTATGCGAACAAAAATGCCAACGTGATTAAAATCTTGTTGGTCAGTGTTTTATCCATTATTTTGTTCCGCTAACGCTAACGTTCTCGTCTTTGATCTTAGAAGCAAGAACTTTTGCACTTGCACCGATTAGTTTTATCTTAGTAACGCTCTTTGAAATTTTATGAACGCTAGCTATTGTTGCTATTGAAATTTCAGCAAGCTCTTTTATAGCTGCAATTTTCTCAACATTAATAACATAAGGTTTTTCAAATTTAGAAGTAAAACCTACTTTTGGAAGACGTCTTTGAAGTGGTTGCTGTCCGCCCTCAAAACCTCTTTTCTCATTGTAGCCTTTTCTTGCTCTTTGACCTTTATTACCTTTGCCAGCAGTTTTGCCATTGCCGCTACCTTGACCACGACCTATTCTTTTAGTTGCATGAGTTGAACCTGCAGCAGGTGTTAATTTTTCTAATGCCATCTTAACTCCTTTCTCTTAACTTTTTAGCAAACTAAGTGCTTTTATAGTAGCACGAACGACGTTTGCTGAGTTGTTTGAGCCAAGTGATTTAGTAAGGATATCCTTAATACCTGCAAGCTCGATAATAGGACGTGCACTACCACCAGCGATAACACCAGTACCCTCGCTAGCTGGGCGAAGTAGCATTCTACTTGCGTTATATTTTACCTCTACATCATGAGGGATAGTTGTGCCTTTGATCTTAACGTGGATAATATTTTTAAATGCGTCGTCAATCGCTTTTCTCATCGCATCTGGCACCTCTTTAGCTTTGCCATATCCAAAACCAACTAGGCCATTTCTATTACCAACAACAACTAAAGCTGTAAATCTAAATCTACGACCACCTTTAACAACCTTTGTAACCCGACCGATATCGACGATTACTTCTTCAAATTCTTCTCTATTATATTTTTCCATCGATTTTCCTTTGGGTTATAGCTTGATGCCATTTTCTCTTAAAGCTTCAGCAAATGCTGCGATAACGCCATGATACAAATAACCATTTCTATCAAAAACTGCAACATCTATCTTCTTAGCTTTTAAAGCCTTAGCAAATTCTTTAGCTAAAGTGACCGCACCTTCTTTATTTGCTTTTATGCCTATCTTTCTGCCATCAACCGCAGCTAGTGTAGTAGCTGTAACGTCATCAATCGCTTGAACATAAAGAGTTCTGTTTGATTTGAAAATAGAAACTCTTGGGCAAGATGCAACACCAGAAATTTTACCTCTGATTCTTCTTTTTCTCTTAATTCTAAGAGCGATTTTTCTTTTTAGTACTTTTGCTGTCATTTACCGCTCCTTACTTCTTAGATGTCTTGCCCGCTTTGCGGATGATACGTTCTTCTAGATATTTAACGCCCTTACCTTTATATGGCTCAGGTGGTCTAAATCCTCTAACTTGAGCAGCCACTTGACCTACTACTTGTTTGTCATCGCCTTTGATAGTAATAACGTTTTTCTCAACACTAGCTTCAACGCCTGCTGGTAGCTCATAGTTGATAAGGTGTGAAAAACCAAGAGAAAGCTCTAAAATTTTACCTTTTGCAGCTGCTTTATAACCAACGCCGTTGATCTCAAGCTGGCGAGTAAATCCCGCAGTGATACCAGTTACGATATTATTAGCAAGTGCTCTATATGTTCCCCAGTAAGCTCTACTTTGGCGATCTTCGCCCTTTGGAGCAAAAACTATATGACCATTTTCTACCTTGACATCAACATGACCTTTTGTGTCAAGCTCTTTTATATGATTGCCCTTTTTAAATTTTAGGACATTATTTTCAACGCTAACGTCTACACCACTTGGGATAGCGATAGGCTGTTTTCCAATACGTGACATTTTTTTCCTTTACTTGTCTAGGGTGTTCCTACATTTACGAATAAACACCACAATGCCGTAAATTTTATCGTCAGATTTGACGAAACCTTCATTTGAATTTCTAAATTTAGCTTTGGCAAAATCTAAAATTTTACCAAGCTAAAAATTTAACCTTACCTTCATAGGGCTAAAATAGCGTTTTTAATGCAGTTTATTACCAAACCGTGCAAAGAACTTCGCCGCCAACGCCAGCTTTACTTGCTTCAATGCCGCTCATAACGCCTTTGCTTGTGCTAACAATAACTGTTCCGTAACCATTTTTAAAACGCTTAATGTCGTCTTTCCCTTGATAAACACGGCGACCAGGTTTTGAAACCCTTTTAAGCTCGTTTATAACGCTTCTACCGTACTCATCATACTTTAAAACTACGTTTATAAATTTCTTGTTACCTTCTTCGATAACGTTGTAGCTCTCTACATAGCCTTTTGCTGCAAGGATAGAAAGAGTAGCCTCAACAACCTTAGAATGAAGCAATTTCGCAGTTTCAAGCTTTCTCATACTTGCATTTCTAATGCGTGTTAATCCATCTGATATTAAATCGTTTAACATTTCTCTTCCTTACCAACTTGCTTTTTTAAGACCAGGTATTAGGCCTTCGTTAGCCATTTTTCTTAGGCAAACACGGCAAATTCCAAAATCTTTATAAACAGAGTGCGGGCGACCGCAAATTTGGCATCTAGTATAGCCGCGAACCGCAAATTTTGGCTTGCGTGCAGCTTTTGCTATCATTGATTTCTTTGCCATTTTACTTTCCTTTTGCAAACGGCACACCAAATAGCTCTAGCAATTTGAATGCCTCTTTATCATTTTTAGCCGTAGTAGCAATCGTAATATTCATACCATGAGTTCGTAAAATTTTATCATACTCAACCTCTGGAAACATTAGCTGCTCACTAAGACCGAAGTTATAGTTTCCACGTCCGTCAAAACCATTTTTTGGAAGACCACGGAAGTCTTTAACTCTTGGAAGAGCAACGCTGATTAGCTTATCTAAGAAAGCATACATTTGCTCTTTTCTCAAAGTTACTTTGATACCAACAGGGAAACCCTCGCGAACTTTAAAGCCAGCAACTGATTTTTTAGCATCAGTGATAACTGCTTTTTGTCCAGCGATAAGTGAAATGGTATCAGCCATATTTTGAAGCACTTTCTGATCTTTAGCAGAGTCTCCAGCGCCTACACTGATCACAATTTTCTCGAGTGCAGGGATAAGCATTGGATTTTTGATGTCAAATTCTTTTACGAGAGCTGGCTTGATAGTTTCGTTAAATTTATCTTTTAATCTACTCATATCTCTTATCCTTCAACTTTCGCGACATTTGATATGTCAATTGGCATCTCTTTATTTACGTGACCACCATTTGGAGTTTTTTCGCTTGGTTTGATAGCTTTTTTAGCTATTTTGCATCCCTCAACTATAACCTGACCTTTTTTTGCAAGAACTGCTAAAATTTTACCAGTTTTGCCTTTATCGTCACCAGCGATGATCTTAACAGTATCGCCTTTTTTGACTTTAAATTTTACATTAGCCATTATAAAACCTCCGGAGCTAGCGAAACAATCTTCATAAAGTTAGCATATCTAACTTCACGTCCAACTGGTCCAAAAATACGAGTGCCGACTGGCTCTTTTTTGCTATCAAGTATAACAGCTGCGTTCTCGTCAAAGCGGATTAGCGAACCATTATCTCTTTGAACCTCTTTTTTAGTTCTTACAACAACAGCTTTTACAACCTGTCCTTTTTTGATCTTACCATTTGGAAGAGCTTTTTTAACAGAGCAAACTATGATATCGCCAAGTGTAGCGTATCTTCTTTTGCTGCCGCCAAGAACTTTTATACACATTAACTCTTTTGCACCACTATTATCAGCAACTGCAAGTCTTGTAAAACTTTGAATCATTACTCAACTCCCTTTGCCAATACAGCTTTTAAGCGAAAATTCTTGCGAGCTGAAAGTGGTCTGCACTCAACCGCAACAACTGTATCGCCTGCTCTTGTCTCATTTTTCTCATCATGAACTAAATATTTTTTAAAGCGTTTTACAAATTTATGGTATCTTGGGTGCATAACGCGTCTTTCTACCAAAATAGTAGCTGTTTTATCTCCAGCTTTTTGTAAAACAACACCTTGAATTTCTCTTTTTAATGCCATTTTACGCCCCTTGTCTTGTTGCACTAATTGCAGTGTTGATCTGAGCTATCTCTTTGCGAACAGCACTAATCTCATTAGGGTTGCTTAACTGCATAGTTTTTAGCTTTTGTCTTAAAGTAAATAAAAGCACCTTTTTCTCTTTTAGCAACGCGTTTAATTCTGCAACGCTCTTATCTTTTAACTCAGTATATTTCATTTTCACTCTCTCGCGTTACAAATTTTGATTTGAAAGGAAGTTTGTGTAAAGCCAAAGTTAGAGCTTCACGAGCTAGCTCTTCGCTAACACCAGCCATTTCAAATATTATACGACCAGGTTTGATATTCATAACCCACTCTTCAACTCCAGCCTTACCTTTACCCATACGAGTTTGTAGAGGCTTTTTAGTAAGTGGCTTATCAGGGAAAACCCTAATCCAAATTTTAGCCTGTCTCTTTACGTGACGAGTTAGAGCTTGACGAGCAGCTTCTATTTGGCGTGAATTTATTCTACCAGCTTCAACAGCCTTAAGTGCAAATTCGCCAGTTGCTAAAGATGCTCCACGAGTCGCATAACCACGGTTGCGACCTTTCATTTGCTTACGAAATTTCGTTCTTTTAGGCATCAACATAATTATTTACCTCTTCTTGCTCTACGTGTTTTCTTAGGTGTCTCTTCTTCAGTTTTCTCGGGTTGAACACCTTTTTGAAGAACCTCACCTTTAAAAATCCATACTTTAATACCTATGTTTCCATAAGTTGTATGAGCCTCAGCTACACCGTAATCGATCTTCGCTCTAAGAGTATGAAGCGGAACGCGACCTTCTAGATACCACTCGGTTCTTGCCATCTCAGCGCCACCTAAACGACCAGCAACTGAAATTTTGATACCTTTAGCGCCTGATTTTTGAGCGCCTTGGATAACTTTTTTCATAGCACGTCTAAATGCGACACGCTTTTCAAGTTGCATAGCTACGTTTTCAGCAGCAAGTTGAGCTGAAGCTTGAGCTTTTCTTTCTTCTTTGATATTTACATTTACTTCTTTACCGATAAGTTTACTAACTTCGTTCTTTAGGTTTTCAACATCTTGACCTTTTTTGCCAATGATGATGCCAGGACGAGCTGCAACTACGGTTACACGAAGTTTTTTAGCCGTTCTTTCGATTAGAATTTGGCTAATTCCTGCATAGTAAAGTTTTTTCTTTAAAAATGCACGAATTTTGTAATCTTCACCGATATTTTCAGGAAGACTTTGTTTGGTTGGAAACCATCTAGATTCCCAGTTGCGGTTAATTCCTAGTCTAAGACCTATTGGATTTACTTTTTGTCCCATATTATGCTTCCTTCTTTTCAGGTTTAGATACTTCTACCATTACATGAGAAGTAGGTTTGCGAATTTTGCTCGCTGTTCCTCTTGCTCTTGGTCTAAATCTCTTTAATACAGGACCAGCGTCAACGCGGCAACTAGTTACTACAACCTCTTCTGGCTCAAATCCGCCATTTGCTACTGCTGAGCTAATAGCGTTTGCTATAAATTTAGCACCACGATTTGGCATAAATTGCAAGCTTGCAAGTGCTAGCTCGGCATTCATGCCTTGAACTTCTCTTGCTATAAGTCTTGCTTTTGTAGGAGAAAGTCTTACGAATTTTATAATTGCTCTACTCATATCATCTCCCCTTACTTGCCGATTTTCTTTTGCACTGAGCCTTTGTGACCCTTAAATGTGCGTGTTGGAGCAAATTCGCCAAGTTTATAGCCTATATGATTTTCTGTAACATATACAGGAATAAAGCTCTTGCCATTATGAACGTTAAATGTTAGTCCAATCATTTCAGGTACAATCGTGCTACGTCTTGACCAAGTCTTGATTGGTTTGTTATCGTTTGCATTTTTTGCGGCAATAACTTTTTTCATTACATGATCATCTACGAAAGGACCTTTTTTGAGTGATCTTGCCATCTCTATTTTCCTTTCCTTCTTGAAATTATAAGCTTATCGCTAGCTTTTTTACGGCGAGTCTTAGCACCTTTAGTTGGTTTACCCCATGGAGTAACTGGGTGACGGCCTGAATTTTTCTTACCTTCACCACCACCGTGTGGGTGATCAACTGGGTTCATAGCAGAACCACGTGTTTGTGGGCGGATACCGCGGTGGCGATTACGTCCGGCCTTACCGATAGTGATGTTGGCCCAATCTTCGTTGCCAACTACACCGATACTTGCCATACACTCAGCTAGTACTTGTCTCATCTCGCCACTTGGCATTCTTAAGATAACATACTTCTCTTCTTTACCCATTAGCTGAGCATAACCGCCAGCTGAACGAGCTATCTGAGCGCCTTTACCAGGTTTTAGCTCTACGTTATGAACGATAGTACCAACTGGGATAAATCTTAGTTTCATAGCGTTGCCTGGTTTAATATCTAGTGAGCCCTCATCGATAGATGCGATAACGTCACCGACATTTAGGCCATTTGGTCTAATGATATAGCGCTTTTCACCATCTTTGTAAGCTATAAGAGCGATACGGCAGTTTCTGTTTGGATCGTACTCGATCGCTTCAACCTTACCTTCTATACCAAATTTACGACGTTTAAAGTCGATGATACGATAAAGTTTTTTTGCACCTGCCTCTTTATGTCTTGAAGTTATACGACCATTGTTATTTCTACCGCCAGATGCAGGTAGTTTAATAAGCAAGCTTCTAACGCTTGGCTTGGCTGTTATATCTTCAGAGCTTAGTCCAGTGATATATCTGCGACTAGGTGTATATGGTTTATATGATTTTATAGCCATCTTACGCCTCCGTATTTTCTAGGCTTACGCCTTCAGGTAACTTAACGTAGAATTTCTTTATCTCGTCACGCTGACCTGCTCTTCCTCTAAAACGCTTAACTTTGCCGCTAATTCTAAGTGAATTTACGCGAACAGGCGTTACTCCAAAATACTCTTGTAAAACCGCTTTTAAGCTGTTTTTTGTAACTCTTGGTGAAGTTTGGATAACAACAACGCCTTGTTCTTGAAGGCCTAGAGTTTTTTCTGTATAAATAATTGTTTTGATATCAGTTATATCCGCCATTTTAGCCCTCTTTTGTTATAGTTTTTAGTGCAGCTTTTTCAATAATAACCGAACTAAATGTAGAGACAAGATAAGCATTTACCTCATTTGCATCTACTACATAGCAGTTTGCTAAATTTCTAAAAGCAAGTAGTGTTTTATCGTCTAGTAAATCTTTAACGATAAGCGCGTCTTTTACTTTTAAATTTTTGATGATATTAGCTGCATCTTTTGTCTTTCCAGACTCGATTGAGATGCTATCTACTGCGAAAATTTTACCATCTTGTGCTTTTACTGCCAAAGCGTACTCAAGAGCTAGTCTTTTTTGTTTTTTATTGACTTTTTGAAAATAGTTTTTCTCGTTTGTTGGACCAAATGCAACTGCACCGCCTACCCAAACGTTAGTTCTAGTTGAACCCGCTCTTGCACCACCACGTCCTTTTTGTCTCCATGGTTTTTTACCACCACCGCTTACAAAAGCACGGCTTTTAGTATGAGCCGAATTTGCTCTTATACCAGCAAGGTAAGATTTTACATAAAGATATAGGTTATGCGGATTTACTTCAGCGTAGCTTGCAGGAAGCTCTAACTCGCCTGAATTTTCAAATTTATCGTTTAATACGTGAATTTTACTCATTTTACAATCCTTATTTTACCCATTGCACCATTGTGACCAGGAACGCAACCTTTTACAACTACGATGCCATTTTGAGCGTCAAAGCTTATTAGCTCGTTTTTAACAGTAACTTTCTCATTGCCCATGTGTCCTGCCATTTTCATACCTGGTTGAACACGACCTGGCCATTCGCAGTTACCAATTGAACCGTGGCGTCTGTGGAAACGTGAGCCGTGGCTTTTTGGACCACCACCGAAACCATGTCTTTTTACCACACCTTGGTAGCCTCTACCTTTTGAGTTAAAGCTAACTTTTAAAATTTTAGCCTCATTTAATGGTGTAAAGTCTAGGTTTCCAACTTCGCTATTAGCTACTTCAAGCGTAGCAAATTTGTTAAATTCTGCAGTCAGATTGTATTTCTTTTGCTGACCAGCGATAGCTTTGTTGTTTGCTTTAGTGTGGGCATACGCTACGATAGCACGTTTGTTTTCGTCGATCTCACATACTTTAGCCTCAACTAGCTTAAGTAGTGTAACTGGCGTACTCTTCGTGGCAATCGTTCTACTCATGCCTATTTTTTCTACAATATATTCCATACTCTTATCCTTTTGTCCGCTTATTTCATCGCACGAACTTCGACATTAACTTCTGGAGCTAGGTCGAGTTTTGTTAGGCTATCTACAGTTTCTGGAGTAGCAGCTACGATGTCAAGCATACGAGCGTGTATTCTCATCTCAAACTGCTCACGTGAGTCTTTGTTGATGTGTGGAGATTTTAAGACTGTATAGCGTTTGATCTTTGTAGGCATTGGTACCGGGCCACGAACGTCGGCACCTGTTCGTTTGACAGCTTCTACGATTGCTGCAACAGTGCGGTCTAGAACTCTATGGTCGTAAGCTTTTAGCTTTAACCTGATTCTTTCCATGTGTTTTCCTTTAAAAAGAACTTGTCGCAAACTCGCGACCTCTTTACATCAAAATAACTCGCATAGGATCAAGCGATCGTACGAGCAAAGACGCTTGTCTTTTCGTAAAGAGAACGCGATTTTACAAAAAAGCTATTATAGTTGTCAAGAAAAACGTTGTTTTTTGATGAATTTTGATTAATTATTTCCTTTTAATAAGGAAGATATAAAATTTAAAAAGATAAGATTCCAAGAAATTAAAATTTTAAAGAGAAAAGATGCCGATCTTTAATCCAAAATTCTTACTAACCCAAGATCAAGATGAGGAGAAGCTTAAAAAGCGTTATATAAATTTGCAAATGTATCAGGCAAAAGCTAGCGACATTAAGAATTTCAAAGAAGAGAAATTTCAAACGCAGTTTCTAAAAGATATCTTTGAAAACTGCCTTGGCTACACTTTAGACACTACTAATCCTACAAATTTCAATCTTGAGCGCGAGAAAAAGAACGAAACTGACGGCAAAAAGGCAGACGGGGCGATACTGATAAATGGCGAAGTTAGATGCGTGATCGAGCTAAAAGATCAGACTACACAGCATCTTGATAAAACTCCATACAACCGCGAGCTTAGCCCAATAGATCAAGCTTTTCGCTATTTTGTCTCACACGACAATGCCAAATATGTCGTTGTTTCAAATTTTAACGAACTACGCTTTTACATCGGCAATAAAACAACATTTGAAAAATTTGACCTTTTTACATCAAGCTTTGATGAGTTTAAAAGACTTCATTTGCTGCTTAGCTTTGAGAGTATTAGCACGGATCTGCCGCTAAAACTAAAAGAGAAATTTGCCACTCACGAGCGTGAAATTTCAAACAAATTTTATAAAGACTTTAGTGCTTTTAGACTTGCTCTTTTTAAAAATATTTGCAAAAACAATGCCAGCATTGATAAAAATAGGCTTTTAAGCCTGACTCAAAAACTATGCGACAGGTTTGTTTTCATACTATTTGCCGAAGACCGCGGACTACTAAGACTTCGCACGATAGCCGAGATAAAAGATAAATTTCAAAACCAAGTTACCGAGCTTAGTTTTTATGACTTTTACAAAATTTACTTTAAAGCCATTGATGAAGGCAGTGAGCGTCTTGATATCAAACGCTATAATGGCGGTCTTTTTGCCACAGATACTGAGCTTAATTCACTAAAGATAGACGATAGCGTGCTTGAAGCGCAGTTTTTAAGTGACTATGACTTTTTAAGCGACATCGGTGTAAATATCCTAGGACATATCTTTGAAAGCTCACTAAACGACCTTGAAGAGCTAAATGCGCAAATAAATGGTAATGAATTTGATGCCAAACAGAGCAAACGTAAAAAAGATGGCATATTTTATACACCAGAGTTTATAACAGAATTTATAGTTGAAAATTCACTTGGCATGCTTTGTAAAGCTAAAAAAGATGAGCTAGGGCTTGATCTAAATGAGCTATTAGCACCAAAAAACCCAAAAAAATTAACCAAAGCAGAAAGTGAGATCAAAGACAAAATTTATGCTTACCGCGAGTGGCTCTTATCCCTTAAGATACTTGATCCAGCTTGCGGCTCTGGTGCATTTTTAAACCAAGCTTTAGAATTTCTAATTGCCGAGCATGGCGCATTAGACACTTACCGCAAAGTATATGAGGGCGAGGGCTTGGGACTTTACGATATAGAAAGCACCATTTTAGAAAACAACCTTTACGGCGTAGATATAAATGCCGATGCGGTCGAGATCGCTAGGCTATCTCTTTGGCTCCGCACAGCTGTAAAGGGACGAGTTTTGACAGATCTTAGTAAAAATTTAGTAGCAGCAAACTCGCTTTTAGAATTTCCTTTTGACTTTAAATTTGATGTCGTTATCGGCAATCCTCCCTATGTCAGACAAGAGGCGATAAAAGAGCAAAAGCCTGCCTTACAAGAATATAAAGTTTATAGTGGCACGGCTGATTTGTTTGTCTATTTTTATGAGCTTGGCATTACACATCTAAAAGAAAATGGGGTTTTAGGTTTTATATGTTCAAACAAATTTTTCCGTGCCAGCTATGGTGAAAATTTACGTAAATTTATATTAGAAAATACACAAATAACACACATTATTGATTTTACTGGGGTTAAAGTTTTTGAAGACGCAAGTGTAGATAGTGCGATTACTATTTTTAAAAAAATAAGAGCAGGTGAAAATTCAAAATTTAATTTCCTAGCTTCAAGCACCATAAATTTAAAAATGCAAAAATTTATCCAAATACCACAATCCACGCTAAACGAAACAAATTTCACCTTTTTAGATAAAAGTAAATTTGAGCTAAAAAGTAAAATCGAAAAAGTTGCAGAGCCATTAAAAAATTGGGGCATAAAAATTCATTCTGGTATCAAAACAGGACTAAATGAAGTATTTATTATTGATAGTGACACCCGTAATAAAATTTTAAATAACTGCACTGGAGAAGAAAGAGAGTGGACGCAAAAGCTCATTAGGCCGATCTTACGAGGTCAAGATATAAAGCGTTATGACTATGAGTGGGCTGGACTGTGGCTCATAAATATCCATAATGGATATGGCACCGAGCCTCGCATCAATATAGATAATTTTCCTAAGCTAAAACTATATCTTGATAAATTTGAGCCGAAACTTTCCAATCGTTCTGATAAAGGAGCCACTCCTTATAATCTGCGAAACTGCGCATATCTTGAGGAATTCGAAAAAGAGAAAATTTTATGTGCAAAAATTGTGCAAAGTCCGAAATTTGCTTACGATACAAATAATAATATTCCAAACAATACTGCATATTGCATAACTGGCGAAAATCTAAAATTTTTATTAGCCTTTTTAAATTCAACAGCTGTTTATAAAATTTTCAACTTTTTCTATGCTGGAGGTGGACTTGAAGGCGAAATAACAACAAATCGCTTAGAAATTTTGCCTATCCCACAAATCGCGTCACAAAATGAAAATTTAGCAAACGAGATAATAAATTTGGTCGATGAAATTTTAAAAGCCAATGAAAAGATCAAGCTTTACGAGAAGCATATGCCTACTTTAACTCTTGATGAAAAGCTAGAAGCCAAAGAAAATATCGATGCGCTAAACGACAAAATCAAGGCAAGTGACGAAAAAATAGACAAACTTGTTTTTGAGCTTTATGAACTAACAAGCGATGAGATCGCGCTTATAATAAGGGGGGGGGGAATTGACGGTATAACAAAAATTTACATATACATCTTACAAAGGGGAGAAAATGAACCAATTAGAGCTTTATTACAATCAGCCGCTTAAATCAAGTAAATTTATCCCCAGAAAATACGAAATCATCTCGCCAAAGACGCTTATAATAGGCGCCATTTCAAGTGGCAAAACAGCCCTTGTTTATGAGTTCTTGAGCCATTATAAAAGCGAGGAGAGGCTTTATGTAAATTTAGATGATCTAAGGATAGACAGAGCCTTGCTTTTAGCAAATTTGAAAGAATTTTTAGAAAAAAATGCCCAGATAAAGGTTCTTGCAGTTGAAAATTTACAAGCTGCTGACCTTGCAAATTTAGGCTTTTTAAAGGGCGCAACACTTGAAAATATCATCCTTACAAGCAAGGAATTTTCACTCACGATTGACGGCTTTGCTCGTATAAATTTAAACTATCTCGACTACGAGGAATTTATACTATTTTTTAAAAAAAATTTGGACCAAGACCTGCTTTTTAGCTACTTTTTGGCTCACGGCAACGAGATAGCAAGTGCCTTTTTAGACTCCAGCGAGGTCACAGCACACTTGCAGCAGCTATTAAAAGCAAATTTAAGCGAGCAAAGCATTACGATTTTAAAAGAATGTGCTCCAAAATGTCACGATGTGCTTAGTACTTTTGGTATCTATAAAAATCTAAAAGAGCATATGAAAATCTCAAAAGATAGTGTCTATAACACAGTAGCCAGCCTTAATGAAAATAGCTTTATAGAATTAGTACCAAATTTAGATGAGAGCAGCACGAGCAAAAAGCTCTACTTTACAAATTTTGCACTTCGTAACGCTTTGTATCTAAAAAAGGACTTTTTGGCTGTCTTTGCAAATGTAGTTTTTTGTGAGTTGCTTAAATTTAAAGATGAAATTTACTACACAAAAGAGATTGATTTCTTCCTTAATAAAAGGAAGATCGCAATCATCTGTGTGCCGTTTTCTGCGCCAGAGATCATCTTTTTAAAATTTAAAAAACTCCACGCAAGCTTAAAAGAACTGGGTGTAAGTAAGCTTCAGATAATCAGCGTCGCAAACCAAACTGAGCTTAGCTTTGAGGGCATAAAATGCGAAATTTTACCATTTTCTAGGTGGAGTCTAGGTTTATAAATTTAAACCTTTATTTGATTATTGTTTTAAAAGCTTAAAGTAAAGAAGCTATAATCAAAAAAACTATGAAGGACGGACATGAGAGCATTTATTGGGATTTTTATACTTATAGTAAGCCTATTTGGCTATGAGATAAATCACGAAAACTGGGCAAAATTTTATAAATTTATTGGCGAGGCAAATGGTATAAAATTTGAAGTTTATATGAACTATTTTAAAGATGAATTTGAAAATTTTAAGCAGAGCAAGAGCTTTAAAGTGCCAGCCAAGATAAGCGGACATATCTTTTTTGATGGTACAAAATATGACTACGAAAAAGGTAATCTTGAGCAAAATATCAGTGAAATTTCATCGCTAAATGCTGTATCTGATAAGATAAATTTAGACGTTAAAAATGAAAATGGCGAGCTAAAGGGCAAAATAATCGTTAAAAACAAAGCCTATAATGCGACTATCAAAAAAGAAAAAGAGTATGAAATGCTAAATATTGGCATCCAAATGACTGAAGCAAATGGCACGAGATACGAAGCTATAATTAACGACATATTTGCCAAAGAATCGGCTAAAAAAAATAAAAATAAATTACTCTCGACACTTTATGACCTAAAAAGTGAGCGTAAAAAATGGCCAAATAACCAATTTGAGAGCCTAGATAACATCTACTATATAAATGACAAAATAAAAAGCATCTGCACCTATAAAAATAATAAAACTAGCTGCGATGTCGTCTTACTTAAAACCAACAAAAAACTAAAGTTAAAGCAGATTTTTAAAGATATGAACGACCCTCATCTAAAAGCAATCCTCGCAACAGCAGGCGTTAGCGAAAATTTTGTACTTTCGCCGCTTGGGCTTACCTTTTTAAATGAGGAGCAAATTAGCGTGCCACTTGATGAGCTAAGACCTTACTTTAGCGATGAAATCGGACTTTAATGGCAAAAATTTGTGGCATAGATGAGGCTGGACGTGGGGCTTTAGCTGGGCCTTTAAGCGTAGCAGCCTGTGTGCTAAATAAAGAAATTTCAGGTCTAAACGACTCCAAAAAACTAACTGCAAAAAAGCGTGAGGAGCTTTTTAAAGAGATCATAAAAAGCTCAAATTTTCTCATCATCTACTTCTCAAATACACAAATAGACGAACTTGGGCTAAGTGAGTGCTTAAGACGAGCGCTCAAAATTTTTAAGGCGCACTTTGAGGGTTTTGAGATCATTTATGATGGAAATTTAGACTATGGCGTTGGTATCACAACGATGATAAAAGCTGATAGCAAAGTCGCTGGGGTAAGCGCTGCTAGCATATTAGCAAAGGTTAGTCGTGATAGTTTGATGAAAGGCTGGGATAAAATTTACTCAAAGTACGGCTTTGCTGGGCACAAAGGATACGGCACAAAGGCACATTTAGATGCCATTACTAAGTTTGGCTATTCAAGCCTTCATAGAAAAAGCTTTGTAGTAAAATCTTTTGAAAAATCTCTATTTGACTAAGATTAATTATCTAAGCATCAAATAGATGCTTAGATAACGCCTTTTTTTAATGGCAGCCACAACCACAACTACCGCTACTTTTAATAGCATCAAATACAGCATCGTAGTTTGGCTCTTCTGTCACTTCAGGGACGATTTGTTTGTGAATTATTACGCCATCATTGATGACAAATACCGCTCTTGCAAGTAGTCCTTTTAGTGGGCCATCGCTCATTAAAACGCCATAGTTTTTAGCAAATTCTCCGTATCTAAAGTCACTTCCAACATGTAAATTTGCTATGCCTTCAGTCGTGCAAAATCTACCCATCGCAAATGGCAAATCATTTGAGATGATGCTAAGTTTTACGCCGTGTTTGCCAGCTACTTTTTCGTTAAATTTACGAGCCTCTGCTGCGCAAACGCCAGTATCAAGTGATGGCAAGCAAACAAGTACTTCTACGCCATTATTTCCACCTACACTAAACTCGCTAAGATCTTGCGCTACAACTTTTGCTTCAGGCGCATAAGAGCCAACAAAGACCTCATTTCCACTTAAATTTACCTCACTACCTTTAAATTTTGTAGTTGCCATATCTGTCTCCTTTATTATTTTTTTACTTTTTTAAATGCTTGATCAAGATCTGCCATTAGATCATCAGCGTTTTCGATACCGATTGCTAGGCGAAGCAAGTTTTGCTTTATGCCGATCTTATCTAGCACCTCTTTTGGATATGCCTCATGCGTCATCGTTGCAGGCCTGCAAATAAGGCTTTCTACGCCACCAAGACTTACCGCTAGATCAAAAATTTCTAGCGATTTTACAAATTTATTTACATCATATTTTTCATCAAGCTCAAATGAGATGAGCGCGCCGATGTCGCTTGCTTGAGCCGCTTGTATCTTTGCCTCTTGCTCGCTATATGAGCCGGCAAAATGCACCACGCTAACTGCGTCATTATTCTGCAAAAATTTGATTATTTTATGGGTATTTTGCGTTTGTCTATCAAACCTAACGCTAAGCGTTTTAAGCCCACGTATTAGATAGTATGCGTCCATCGGGCTGATGATTCCACCAAGCGTGTTTTTAGCAAATTTTATCTTCTCAGCCAAAGCATCATCGTTTAGCGTGACGATACCAGCGATCACGTCAGCGTGTCCGCCGATATATTTTGTAGCGCTATAAACCACGATATCAGCTCCATGATCAAGTACTCTTTGATAATAAGGCGTTAAAAATGTGTTATCCACGATGACTAGAGCGCCCTTTTTGTGAGCGATCTTTGAAATTCTAGCGATGTCTGTCGCTCTTAAGAGAGGATTTGACGGAGTTTCGATGAATATCGCCGCCACGTCGTCACTTATATCATCTTCACTTAAAAAATTTAGATCGTCTATAAATTCGCTCTTTATGCCGTGGCTTTCAAAAACAGTCGTGACATATCTATAAGTGCCACCATAGACATTGCTATTTAGTAGGACCTTTTGCCCTGTTTTTATAAGGCTAAGTGCCGCCGCTGTTGCTGCCATGCCTGAACCAAAGCTAAATGCATATTTGCTGCCTTCAACCTTTGCAAAAATTTCATCAAATGCCTTTTTGGTTGGGTTGCTACCACGAGAATATGCAAATTCTTGAAAATTTTCAAGATCATCTTGCACAAATGTACTTGCTAAAAAAACAGGCGGAATGACAGCTTTATTTGGATTATTTTTAGCTTCAATTCCCTTTACGATCAAGGTGTCAAGTTTCATAAATTTCCTTTTAAAAATTTGTGAAATCTTACATAATAAAGATTAATCTTCCCCAAACCCACCCAAAACGTAGCTAAATCAGTAAGTGGTAGTAACATTTATTTTTAAGAATGCATTTTTTAAATTGCTGGGATAAATTTAAGCTTTTGCTCTCTCCCCGCAAGCCTAATAAATTTTTCTTTTTTACTCGCCTTTAGCTACATTTTCACCATAAATTTTACTCTACAAGATCAACTTGCCAGTTTGCCTCTTGTAGCTTCATATCTAGCTCTCTGATCTCTTTGGATAGCTCGTCTATTTGCTTTTGGAGCGTGGCCACATCAACACTACTTAAAATTTTTATCTCGCTATTTGAGTAAAGATCGACCTTTTGGCTTGCGCTTTTGGCAAAATCCCTAAGCACGCTTGCTTTTTGGCTTAGCGTATCTTTTTTAGCGATCATTTCAGTTAGACTCGCGCCTTCAAATTTTGCACTTGAGTTTGTTAAATTTATAGTCAAGATCAGTCTAAATAGCTCATCGCTTAGCCTATCAAGCTCTTTTAAAAGAAGTTTTGGATCTTCACTAGGTCTTTCATTTTCTTGCATTTTTGCATTATCGAGTAACCTACCTTTTAGCTGCTCTAAACGTTTTTGTGTATCGGCTCTTAAAATGAGAGCCTGAGCTAATTTCATCATTTTTCCTTTTGAAATATTAAATTGAGAGAAAATTTCAAATTATATTAGTATCTTTTGGGTTATAATTGATTTAAAATTTTATTTTAAGGAAAAGCTATGAAGTACGATTTTGATACGCTTATTAGCAGAGATGGCACTAACTCATCAAAATGGCGAATGAAAAATGATGTTTTGCCAATGTGGGTTGCTGATATGGATTTTAAGGCTGCACCTGAAATTTTAAATGCCCTACAAAAGCGTCTTGATAATGGCGTCTTTGGCTACTCATTTATTCCAAAAGAGTGGAACGAAGCGATTAAAGGCTGGTGGAAGAGGCGTCATGATGTTAGCTTTGAAAATGAGTGGATGTGCTTTTGTACTGGTGTTATACCAGCGATTTCTACTGCGATTAGAAGATTTAGCAATCCAGGTGATCAAATTTTAGTTCAAGCTCCCGTATATCACGTATTTTTTAACTGCATCAAAAATAATGGTCGTGAAATTTTATCAAATGACCTTGTCTATAAAGATGGCTCTTATGAGATTGATTTTGAAGACCTTGAGGCAAAGCTAGCTCAACCACTAACAACTATGATGCTCCTTTGCAATCCTCACAACCCAATAGGAAAAATTTGGGACAAAGAGACGCTTAAAAAAATAGGCGAGCTTTGCTATAAGCATGATGTTTTGGTTATCAGCGATGAAATTCACTGCGATATAACTGATCCTGGGCTAAGCTACGTGCCATTTATCAGCGTTAGCGAAGAGTGCAAAAATAACTCAATCACATGCGTCTCACCTACAAAAGCCTTTAATATAGCTGGACTTCAAAGCTCAGCCATCGTCACGCCAAATGAGCAGATACGCGCCAGAATAAATGCAGCTGTAAATTATGATGAGATAGGTGAAGCAAACGCCTTTGCGATAACTGCGACAATAGCGGCATTTAACGATAGTCAAACATGGCTTGATGAACTTAGGGATTATCTCTTTGAAAACAAAAAAATCGTTATAAATTTCATAAAAGAGCAAAATTTGCCAGTAAAACTTCTGCCTTCAAATGCGACTTATCTTTTATGGCTTGATTGTAGCGCGTTTTGCGAGGATTCGAGCGACTTTATGAATTTCTTGCGTGATAAAGCTGGGCTTTGGCTAAATGATGGCAATGCTTACAGGGGAGATAGATTTTTCCTACGTATGAATATAGCAACCCAAAGAGCCAGAGTGCTTGAGGGGCTAAAACGCTTACAAAATGGTATAAATTTATACACTTCAAAAAGATAAATTGAGTAAATTTGGCAAGATGGCTTTGAAATTTAAGCTACCCTTGCCTAATTAATACAGCTCGGAGCATTTTTGAAGCAGTAAAAATTGCCCCCCACCACCATTTTTTTAACATCAAATCAAGTTTTGCTGATAAATTTAAAGGCAAGATGGCCTACACTAGTTTTTATTTGGTTGCTTTAAATTTAAGCATAAAACCGCCAAACTACAATAGAGCAGACCAATAAAGCGAATATTTTATACTACTTTAAAGCTGTCAAGATAGTGTCTGTAGCTTATAAATTTAGCGGTGATTTTGAAATTTAGAAAACCAAAATTGAACTGTGCTGGCTTTAAATTTAAGAGAAATTATTTGCTAAAACAAAATTTTAAGCCATTTCGAAGTTGCACTTTCTTTTAAAACAAGGCAATTTTTGCTGATAAATTTGATAACTTTAAAAATTTAGATAAAAGTAGAAATTTAAAGGCGGGAAAGCCCCGCCAGATATTATTTATGAAGCTCTTTTGTGTAAAACTCAACTGAGCCAAGACCCTCTTTTAGTGCCCACTCGTAAGCTTTGCTAACAAATTCCCAGTTTATATTCTCATAAAATGTCTCTAGGTATTTTGGGCGGGCGTTGAAGTTGTCGATGTAGTAAGCGTGCTCCCAAACATCAACGACTAGAAGTGGCACTTTGCCATCGCTCACTGGAGTTTTTGCATTGCTAGTTTGCACGATCTCTAGCTTTTTGCTGCTTGGATCAAAGACAAGCCACGCCCAGCCTGAGCCAAAAAGCGTTGTGGCTGCTTTTAAAAACTCCTCTTTAAAATTTGCAAAATTTGCTTCGATTGCAGCTTTTAGCTCGCTTGACATCTCACTTTTTTTAGCGATGCAGTCCCAGTAAAAGTCGTGGTTGTAAACTTGAGCAACGTTATTGTAAAGCCCACCTTCGCTATTTGTTAGAATTTCATAAAAAGATGCGTTAGCAAGTTTTGTATCTTTTATAAGATTGTTTAAATTTGCTACGTAAGTTGCATGATGCTTGCCATAGTGGTATTCACAGGTTTTTGCGCTAACTACTGCATTGCTATTTGCATCAAATGGAAGTTTTCTAAGTTCAAACATAATAATTCCTTAATAATAAAATTTGTTGTTTCGTATTATAGCCATAAAAAATTAATAAACAAAAACCTTTTAAATTTAGCCGCAAAATATAGGCTAAATTTAAGCAATACTAAACTTACATTTTTTTGGCTGGCTTTTAAACTTATAGAAAAGAAAAATTTAGAGCAAAATATCCTATGCATTTGTTTAAATGGATTCAAAAATTTATTAAATGTAAAAATAAAATAAATTTTATGTGTAAAAAAGTAACAAGTATACTTTAAAAGTTTAGTTATTAAAAAACTATAAAAATTTTTCAAAAATATAAATTAGCCTTTAAGAGCATAATTGTTACTAAAATACACATACAAAAATAAATAGCTGTGAATTTACGAAACAAAATTTCTAAATTTTTATTTTTGAAATTTATAATACGTTTAACAAAACCATTACAAAGGATAAAAGATGAAATTCTTACAAGCTTTACTTTTCACTTGTGCCATCAGTGGCTTAGCATTTGGTGCAGACAAAGTCTATACGATCAAATTTGCTCACGTTGTTGCAGCTTCTACACCAAAAGGCAAGGCAGCTGACTTTTTTGCTAAACGTGCTGAGGAGCTAAGTGGCGGTAAACTAAAAGTTCAAGTTTTCCCATCAGCTCAACTACTTGATGATGATAGGGTTTTTGGTGCGTTAAAGCTTGGCAACGTTCAAATGGCAGCTCCAAGTTTTTCAAAATTTACGCCTATTGTGCCGCAGTTTCAGCTATTTGACCTGCCTTTCATCTTTAAAGATGCAGAGCACCTTCATAAGGTCCAAGATGGCGAGGTCGGTGAGGAGCTAAAAGGCCTTGTAACTAAAAAAGGCTTTGTGGCGCTTGATTATTGGGATGCTGGATTTAAGCATTTTAGCTCAAGCAAAAAGCCAGTTCTTGTGCCAGAAGATGCAAAAGGACAAAAATTTAGAATCCAAAGCTCAAAGGTACTTGAAGAACAAATTAAAGTAGTTGGTGGCAACCCACAAGTTTTACCATTTTCAGAGGTTTACTCTGCACTTCAACAAGGCGTAGTTGATGCGACTGAAAACCCGCTTTCAAATTTCTATAACTCAAAATTTCACGAAGTTCAAAGCTCGCTCACACTTTCAAGTCACGGATATTTGGGCTATTTAGTCATTATGAGCGATAAATTTTGGAGCAAGCTACCAGATGATCTAAAAGCAAATGTAAAACAAGCTCTAAGCGAAGCGACAGCTTTTGAGAGAGAAGAGACAGCAAAAGAGGACGCTCACGTCATAGCTGAACTTGAAAAATATATCGCTGCTAGTAAAAAACTAGAAATTTATAAGATCGATGACGCACAAAAGGCAGAATGGCAAAAGGTTATGCAGTCAATCTATCCTAAATTTTATGATGTTATCGGTAAAGACCTCATAGAAAAGACTCTTGGAACAAAATAATGAAGAGTTTTTTTAATGTCCTTGATATAGCGATAGCCTCACTAAATAAAACTATCGCAGTAGTTGGGCTCGCAAGTGGAACATTGCTAGCCTTTGCAAACGTTATGGCTAGATATTTTTTCGATAAAAGCTGGTCATGGGCGAGTGAGCTATCAAACTATCTTTTTATCTGGTCGGCGTTTTTTGCCGCGGCATACGGCTTTAACAAGGGCATTCACGTGAGCGTAACTATCTTGGTGGAAAAATTTCCACCAGCGCTCGCGAAAGTATGCCTGCTCTTTTCACATATCTTAACAACTGTCTTTTTGATATTTATCGCAGTTTATTCGATTGATTATCTCAAAATTTTGCACGAGATCGAGCAGATGATAATAGACCTTGGCATACCACAATGGGTACCTATGATAGTGCTTCCAATAGCCTTTGTCACAGCTAGCTACCGCTCGACCGAAAAAGCCATAAAAGTAGCTCTAACGCCTGCTGAAAATGTCGTAAGCAACGAAGCGCACGAGCTAGCTCATGGTAGCGTAGTTAAAGATTAAGGAGAAAAAAGATGACAATAGCATTTTTATTTATCCTACTTTTTGCGCTAATGCTAATAGGCGTGCCTGTGGCTGTTTCACTGGGAACTAGCACCGTTTTGACGATGATATTTTTTACAGACATAGACATCGCTACGATCCCACAGCTAATTTTTGATGGTATCAATAAATTTTCGTTAATGGCGATCCCGATGTTTATCTTGGCTGGAAATTTACTAAGCAAAGGTGGCTCAGCAAGGCGTATCATCGACTTTGCAAAGTCTATGGTCGGACACTTGCCAGGTGGTTTACCTATGAGCGCGATATTTGCCTGCATCATCTTTGCAGCGGTCTCTGGAAGCTCGCCTGCGACGGTTGTAGCTATTGGCTCAATTATGTTTGCAGCGATAAAAGAGGCTGGCTATCCAAAAGAGTACGCAGTTGGCGGCATAACAACGGCCGGCTCGCTTGGAATTTTGATCCCGCCTTCAGTTGTTATGATAGTTTATGGCGTAACTGCTGAGGTTAGTATCGGCAAGCTCTTTATGGCTGGTGTTGTGCCTGGTCTTATGCTTGGAGCCTTTATGCTCGTTCAAACCTATGTCGGAGCAAAAAAGCTTGGTTTTAAAGCAACTAAGGCTGAGCCATTTAAAGTAAGAGTGCAGAAATTTGCCAAAGCATTTTGGGCGCTTTTAATCGTTGTCGTGGTCATTGGCGGAATTTATGGAGGAATCTTTACTCCAACTGAAGCTGCTGCGGCAAGTGCGGTCTATGCGCTATTTATCTCACTTTTTATCTATAGAGATATAAAGATAAAAGATCTTTGGGACATCTGCCTAGACTCGGCTCTTACAACAGCTATGATATTTTTCATTATCGCAAACGCCGTTGTTTTTGCATATTTGCTAACTAGCGAGCAGATCCCTCAAGCGATCGCTTCGATGATACTTGACGCAAATATTGGTATGATAGGATTTTTGATATTTGTAAATATCCTGCTCTTTATCATGGGTCAATTTATGGAGCCTTCAAGCGTTATCATGATCATGGTGCCACTATTGCTTCCGATTTCAACGCAACTTGGCATAGATCCGATACATTTTGGCATTATCTTAGTTGTAAATATGGAGATAGGTATGGTGACTCCGCCTGTTGGACTAAATTTATTTGTCGCAAGCGGTCTTACAAATATGAACTTAAAAGAGGTCATCATGGCATGCTTGCCTTGGACACTTACTTTGTTCTTTGGCCTTATCTTGGTTACTTATATACCACAAATTTCTCTTTGGTTGCCAAACATAATGTATGGACATTAAAATTTAGAGGCTCTTGCCTCTAAATTTATACTTTTGGGTCGTAATCTGCACTCATAACAATATTTTTACCACTTCGCTTACCAACATAAAGTAGATTATCAGCTTGTTTTATCATCTTTTCTAAGTTAAATTCTCCCGTACCATCATGAGCAACTAATCCAAAAGTCATAGTTGCGTTGATCTTTATGTTTTCAAACTCAACTATATTTTTACTCAAAGTCTCTCTAACACGTTCTACGATACTTACAGCTGCGTCTTTTTTTACGCCCAAGACGACTGCTAAAAATTCTTCTCCGCCAAATCTAGCTACTCTATCTTTATCTCTAAATGTGTTTTTAAATATGCCTGATAAGCTTCTTAAAACAGCATCTCCTGCGCCGTGTCCATAAGTGTCATTTATTTTTTTAAAGTTATCAATATCGCACATAACGATAGCAAAGTCCCTATTTTTATAAAGATCATTTTGGCTTAAAATTTTCTGTATCGAAGTGCGGTTTAAAAGCCCTGTTAATGGATCGTGATTTAAGATATTTTCAGCCATCTCTTTTTCCTCTAAGATGCTTAAAAATATAAATAAATTTGAGCTCTCCAAAAGATACGAAACAATAACCGAAAATACACAAACTATACTTAAGTTAAAAACAAAAAGTAGATCTTTAAAGCCTTCAAAATCTTTTACAGGCTGGCCATCTAAATATACATAGCAGGCTATGGATAAAATTATTTGCACTGCAACTATTATGTAGTTAAAAAATTTATAGGTAAATGAAGTAAAAAACAGTATTAATGACGATGCTAAAAACAATAACCCAAATCCATATCCCCATCCAAGTGTCAGCATACAAACCAATGCATGAAATAAAATTTCAAGCTGGACTATTACCATTGTTATCTTGTTATTTTCAGGACTATCGTAAATAAGCCTTAAAAGAAAAAGATAGGTTGCTACTGAAAATATATTCGTAACTGCTAGAATTTCTTCTTTCATAAATAAAAAAATGAAAAAATAACAGACGTGAGTTAATAATATTGAAAATATGATAAGTTTTTGGGTCGTATAGAGTGAAATTCTACGCATCCGAGCCCTTTTTTAAAATTTCTAATTCGATACGGTCTTTGCCATTTTGCTTGCCTTCGTAAAGCAGCTTATCTACTAAAGTTATGGCTTCCTCAAAATCCACCTCAACACCATTTGCACATATTAGCATGCCAAAGGTCATAGTAACTGAAGTTTTATCTGGAAGTTTTGCGTTGTTTATCTGTTTTTTAAGCCTTTTGCTCACTTCGTGGATAAATTCTATCTTTGTATCGGGCAAGATTATCAAAAATTCTTCTCCGCCCCAGCGGCAAACATAGTCTTTACCTCTAAATGATTTCTTTAAAGCACTGGCTACATCTTTTAAGACCTCATCACCGCAGTCATGCCCATATGTATCATTTATTTTTTTAAAATTATCAATATCGCCTAGCATTATGACTAAATTTGTATTACCACTTCTTTCCTTGTTGGCAATTAGTTCAAATCTTAAAGTTTTTTCTATTGTTCTTCTATTTAAAAGCTGCGTTAAAAAATCATGCTTTGAGTCCTTTTCAAGCTCTTCCGTCTCTTTTCTTATTTGCTGATATCCACTAGAAGTGATGATATCTGCAAACATTGAAAGTCTTAAAACAATAAAAAAAGCAAAAACAATACTGCACACGACTATCGCCCCTCGTATAGCAGATGGGATCAGCGGTGCCTCATCTTTGTGAATAAAATAAAGAAGTATAAGCAAGATTAATTCTAAAAATGCCATTATATAAGTAAGACTCTTTGAATCAAACGCTAGGAAGTAGTTTATAAAAATTACACCAACAAGTATTATCCAAATTCCAGTATTCCAACCTATAGTAGTAACAATAGTAACAAGTAATATGATATTTAGGTGAAATGCAAGGGATATTAATACTCTATATTTTATGTCAAATTTTATTCTAAGCAATATTCCAGCTGCTATAAATAATAAGCACATAAAAAGTAGTGGTGTAGCTATGATCATAAAAAGCAACAAAGATAGTGCATTTGCAGCTATCATAACGTCTAATATCGTTTTATAGATATCATCGATCGCTTTATAACTACTTTGATCTACAAAATCGTGTGTCAAACAAAACTCCCTGTAAATTTATTCCATTAAATTTCATTAAGTATTTCTAATAAGAGTCGTAACTATCCTCGTCCTCGTCACTATCTTCGTAGTTGTAGTCATTTTCATCGTAATTATAGTCATAACTATCGCTACTATCGTCCTCATCGTCATTAAATTCAGAGTAGTCTTCTTCTACTTCTTCATAGTCAAAATCATCACTCATTGTTTTCTCCTTAAATTTTATCTTTGACACTTTCAATATACAAGCTTTGGCTTGGGAATGCGAAATTTAGACCATTTTGCTTTAAAATATCCATAATCTTTAGCATTACATCTTGCTTGACATCTAAAAATTCTCCCCAAACGATAGTCTTTGCAAAACAATAAACTAAGATATTTATCGAGCTATCTGCAAAATCATCAACTACGACAAATAAATTTGATTTATATCCAGCATAATCATCAACCGAAACTATACTTTGTCTATATTTTAGCCCTTTTTTCTTTGCTGTTATATCCTCACTTTTGGCAATATCTGGATGATTTATCAACATAGTTTTTATGTCATCTACACATTTTTTAATCTCATCAGTTGTCGCTCCATATTCAATACCTATTAGCATTCTAATACGTCTACCGACTTTTCTTCTACTCCAGTTTCTAACAGGATCACTTGCTAGCTTTGAGTTTGGCACAAAGATTAAAGCATTATCAAAACTTCTAATAGTCGTCTTTCTAAAGCCAACCTCAACGACAGTGCCCTCTATATCACCACAAACTATCCAATCTCCTTGCGAAAATGAGTTATCAAAGAGCATCATAACAGAAGCAAAGAAGTTTGCGATGATGTCCTTTGCAGCAAATGCAACAGCAAGACCGCCGATACCAAGGGAGGCTATGAGTGCTGATATATCAAAGCCAAGCTTTTGAAGAATTAGTAAAAGTGCGATTATTAATACAATTACATAGACCACTTTTAAAACTAAATTTACGACCTCTTTTCGTCTGCTCTTTTGAGCGATTTTATCGATTATTACTATGCCATAACCATTTAGAATGGTTAAAACAAGCCATGAAAATGCGACTATATAGACGATCGAGAAGATATTTGCTAGAGTTAGTGGCACTGGTACTGGATAAAAGCCAACACCGATACAAATATTTAGCGCATAAATGATAAGAAGTGCAGAGATAGGTTTTTTAACGATATCTACTATCTGATCCTTTGCCTCCTTTACACCTTCACCAGAGGCAATAAGTGACATAAGCCAGTACGTGAGTTTGGCAAGAATTCTTGTAAGTGAGACAAAAAATAAAAATACTACGATTATAACTACGATCTTACCAACGTTAAATTTTGCCGAATTTATAGAAGTTAGCTTATTTATATATTCGACCGTATCGACTAAATTTAGCTCTGATAAGATCATGCTTGAGCTCAGAAGATCGGCATTGTTTTTAAGATAGATTAAAATTTCCTCATCAGTCTCTTTTTTTAAATCAAGCTCGGCAAATGCGTTATCGTAAGAGCTTGAAGTCTCATTTAGAGAATCTTTTAGCTCTTTTATACTGACGTAAGAATTTGTTTGTAAATTTAAAAGTCCGTTATCTATCACCTCTTTTATAGAGTTTGCTTTAGCACCTTTTTTAAATATCTCTTCAAGATTAATTAAAGCCGATAAATAAGCATAATCTATCTTCATTTTCTCAAGCTCAATAGCACTTTGAACATAAGCATCTTTATTTAATTGCTTCTCTAATCTAGCTACTTTTTTTTCTAAATTATTTTTTTGCAAAATAAATTTATCAATATCGTTTTGAGTTACTTCAATCTGCATAACATATAGTGGAATTTTTTCCAAAAGGTCATTTTTTTTCTTTTGAAGTCCAGCTAAATTTGAATTATCAGCTTTTGTTGAGTTTGTATCTTTTTGCTGTGCTTTTATGATTTGGATTTGGTTGTTTAAAGTTAAAATTTGATTTGTTAGACTTAGTATATTTTCTTCTTGTGTTTTATTATTTTCAGCACCAAAAAGCATTATAAATGAGAGCAAGACGATGGTTAAAATTTTACGCATTTTCACCCCTTTTATCTGCTAAAAGTTTGAATGTGCCCTCTTTTAAATCGTAGCTAAAAATTTCGCCGGCTTCTATAATGTAGTGCCAGCCATAAATTTGAAGATTTCCTCTTTCATACTCCTCTTTTACATTTGGATAAGTCATTATATTTTCGATCGAATTTATAACATTTAATCTCTCAGTTAGCCACGCCATTTTTGCTGGATCGTCGCTTGTAAATTTAAGTACTTCTCGTTTGATCGGCTCTATTAGCTTTATCCAATTTCTAACATTTGGCGTAGTTTTGAGCTTTTTTTCATCCATATAAAGCGCTGCACATCCGCCGCAGTCAGAGTGTCCGCAAATAATGATATTTTTGATATTTAAAAGCTCTAATGCATATTCGATAGCCGAAGTCGTTGCCAAAAATTCCTCACTCACTCTATAAGGTGGCACAATATTTGCAATATTTCGTACCATAAAAAGCTCACCTGGAAGGCAGTTTGTTATCAAATTCGGTACTACTCTTGAATCAACACAGGATATAAAAAGGGTATGTGGGTCTTGTCTATTTTGTAGACTTTTAAAGAGCTCTTCATGCTCCAAAAAGCCATCTTCCATAAATTTTACCGCACCTTCAAGTAGCGAGTCATCCATAAAAATTTATCTCCATTTTTTATATTTTTACGCGATTATAGCAACTTTTATTTAATCTAAAAAATACTTTAATATATAAATTTTTAACTAATATAATTTGTTAAAATTCTTTTTATTCATTGTTTAATTATTTTAGGCTAAACTCATTCAAAAATTCATAAGGAGATAAAATGAGTCTGTATGATAGGAATTACGCAAAACAAAATCAAGAAGAACTTGCGTATTCTCAAAGCTCACTAAGCACTTTTATAAAACAAACTTATCAACTTTTTGCAGCATCACTACTTTCAGCAACAGCTGGCACTTATGTAGGTATTAGCATTGCTGGCGTTTTTGCAGCAAATAGATTTTTGTTTTGGGGACTTGTTATAGTCGAGTTTGTACTACTTTTTGGCTTAATGGCAGCTAAACGTAAAGAGGGATTAAATTTAATACTTCTATTTGCGTTTACTTTCATAAGTGGTCTTACGCTAACTCCGCTACTTTCAGCGATCTTGGCTATGCCAAGTGGAGCTGGTATCGTAGCTCAAGCATTTGGACTAACAACAGTTGCTTTTGGTGCGTTAAGTGTCTTTGCAATGAATACAAAACGCGACTTTACAACAATGGGTAAAATGTTGTTCATAACGTTAATTGTTATCGTTGCAGCAGCTATTATCAATATCTTTGTTAAAAGCACAATGTTTCAACTTGTAATCGCAAGTATTTCATCGATCCTATTTAGCGCATATATACTTTTTGATACGCAAAATATTATCCGTGGAAACTACGAAACTCCAGTTGAAGGCGCAGTTGCTTTGTATCTTGATTTTGTAAATCTATTTACATCATTACTACAAATTTTAGGAATTTTTAATAGAAATGACTAAAGATGAGCGCATCTACCGAGTAATAGATGCGAATCTAAATAGACTAAAAGAAGGGCTTCGCGTTGTTGAAGATATAAAAAGATATGTCTTTGATAACGCCAAGCTCGCCTATAAGATAAAATCCCTCCGCCACAAAGCAAAGATACCACAAACAGAATTTTTAAAA
The DNA here is from genome assembly GCF_003048535.1 of Campylobacter concisus. NCBI lineage: Bacteria > Pseudomonadati > Campylobacterota > Epsilonproteobacteria > Campylobacterales > Campylobacteraceae > Campylobacter > Campylobacter concisus. Next base: position 48,383 of record NZ_PIRQ01000010.1, read on the forward strand.
TTTAGAAATTCTCAAAACGACGTTTTAAAAACTAGCACAAAAAGCGAGCAAGCTAGAAAAAATTTAGATGAGATAATCACTGCAAATTTCAAGCGCGCCCAGGAGAGTGCCCGCGTGCTTGAAGAGTGCTTTAAGCTCATAAATTTAGAACAAGCCGAGCTTTTTAAAGGCATAAGATACGAGCTTTATGAGCTTGAAAAAGAACTTTAACTAAAAATTTAAATCTTTTCTTGTATAATCGCAATCAATTATTTTTAAAAATTTAAAGGAAATTTCGTGAGTTTAATATTTTTGATCTTACAGTTTGCTCTAGCTGTCATCATAACTATCGCTGTTTTACTTCAAAAAAGCTCATCTATCGGACTTGGGGCATATAGCGGAAGTAACGAGAGTCTTTTTGGAGCAAAAGGACCAGCTGGATTTTTAGCTAAATTTACTTTTATCGTAGGTATTTTATTTATCTTAAATACACTTGCACTTGGATACTTCTACAATAAAGATCTAAAACGCTCTATCGTTGATAGCGTCGATAGTAAATCTCTAGTCATACCAAAGTCAAACGACGTACCATCAGCTCCTAGTGCACCACAGACTCCAGCAAAATAACAATGATAAAAACACTTTTAGCGTCATTCTTGACGCTAACATTTGCTTTAGCAGACGCTCATATTTTAGTCTATCATCGCTTTGACGATCCAAGACATACAAGCACTGATATTTCTATTAAAAATTTAAGAGAGCAGTTTGAATATTTCAAAAATAATGGCTATGAAGTCGTTAAACTTTCAAAGTTAGTCGATGCTGTAAACGCTGGCGAAAAAATACCTGATAACTGGATCGTCATCACTGTAGATGATGGTTATAAAAGTTTCTATGACAAGGCCCTTAGTGTATTTAAAGAGTACAACTATCCATTTGCGCTAATGCTTTATGTGGAAGCCAGCGCAAATAAATATGGCGATTATTTGGACTTTGATCAGATTAAAGAACTTGAGGCTTATGGCGAGATTGGGTACCACTCGTACGCTCATCCAAGGATGACAAAGCTTAGCGATGAGGCCTTAAGAGAGGATTTTCAAAAGGGTGTAGAGACCTTTGAAAAACATATGGGTTATAAGCCAAAATTCTTTGCAGTACCTTATGGTGAGATCGATAGTCGAGTCGTAAAACTTGCAAAAGAATTTGGTTTTTTAGCACTTTTAAATCAAAACTCAGGTGCAGTTTCAGACAAGAGTGATGTTTACGATCTTTATAGAACGCCCGTAATGAACGGTACAAAAATAGCACTAACTTTTAATAGTAAATTCCTAAATGCCCAGTGGATATTTCCAGATAGCTATCCACAAAATAATGCGATCGATAAGCTAATCATCAAAACCGATACAAATGCTAGCGAAGGTAACTTTTTCATGACCGGCTTTGACGGCTTTAAAAAAGTACCTATGACAAATGGCGTTTTTGAGTGTAAATTTGATCCACCGCTCGACAAACGCAAAGTTTTAATATCACTAAAAGTAGATCATCAACGAAGTACAAAACTTCTAATAAAGGACATCAATGCTAAATAAAATTTATGAAACACAAAAAGAGGGCTGCGAGAAGGCAATCGCTTCATTAAAACGCGATTTTACAACGCTTAGAACGGGCAAGGTAAACATTAATATTGTAGATCATGTAATGGTTGATTATTACGGCTCGCCAACTCCGCTCAACCAAGTAGCTACTGTGCTTACAAGCGACGCTTCAACTATCGCCATCACACCTTGGGAAAAGAGCATGATAAAAGCGATCTCTTCAGCTATCCAGGCAGCAAATATCGGCGTCAATCCAAATAGTGATGGTGAGAGTGTCAAGCTATTTTTTCCACCTATGACCGTCGAGCAACGCCAAGAAAATGCAAAACATGCAAAATCAATGGGAGAAAAAGCCAAAGTTAGTATAAGAAACGTAAGAAAAGACGCAAATGATGAAGTCAAAAAGCTTGAAAAAGATAAAGCTATAACTGAGGACGAGAGCAAAAAGGGGCAGGATGAAGTTCAAAAAATAACTGACACCTACACTGCAAAAATCGATACTCTTGTAAAAGAAAAAGAAGCCGAGCTTTTAAAAATCTAAATTTTTAGAAATTTTTCCTTATCTAGCTACTTTTATGTGGCTAGATATTTTCTCAAAATAATATTTTAGAAAAATATTTATTTAGTGGCTAATTTAATTTTTTATCTGTTGTGTTTTTACCTATTAAATATAAATAGAACCTAACTATATAAAATATAGCCACCACTTTGTCTTTAAGCTATTTCCATGAATTTTTAATTTAATTTCTTATTTTGAGTTTGTCTTAACTTTTTCACTCAATATTATTAATTTTATGTATATTTATACACTGGATTACTACCTATTATGTATTTTGGATGTGCTACTACAAATATTATTTTGAGAATTTAAGATAGTCAAAAATAAAATATAAAAACTCTTAAACTTTTCCTTATCTTACAATATCTTACTTTGAATAAGAAATTTACTGATATTTTTAGTTCTAGTAAATTTTGGGC